>USGN01000032.1 GCA_900554255.1 uncultured Collinsella sp.
CTGCAGTAATGGCTTTGTGTATGCCTTTAACATCCTCATTCAGATGGGTGCCCTGCCGCAGGTTACGTACTTTGAATCGCCTCGTCGCGATACCTTCGATAGCCTTGAGGCAGGCGTGGCGGACTTCTCCCGCATGCTCGAGCACGGTAACGAGGATAAGATTGACCGACTACGCGACTACGTCGCTCAGCATATGATTGAGAATCCCCATGCCGGCGAGCCAGGGTCCAAGGGCGTGCCGCAGGGGCGTTACATGCTCGACCACGTCCGCAAGGTCCGTTGGGCGTTTATTGCATGGGAGCCGGTCTCTTCGGGCCGTCCATAGACCGCTTTCGGCCGCCGTACACGTCCGCCTGTAACCCGCGCTGTTCTCCCGCTCGGCATCCGCATTCTTTTTGAACTGGGCAAACGCGCTCCACACCGCGCCGTTCCTGCGCTATCGTGGGACAGCTCACGTAGATTAAGGCCCCATTGCGGGGCGCCCCATACATAGAAAGCGAGAACCCATGGCACTGACAGGAGCACAGGTCAAGCAGCTTCGCAGCATGGCCCATCACCTCAACCCCGCCATCATCATCGGCAAGTCCGATGTCAACGAGGGCACCGTCGAGCAGACGGTCGCCTATCTGGAGAAGCACGAGCTCGTTAAGTGCTCCGTGCTCGATGGCTCCAGTCTTTCCGCCCGCGAGGCCGCCGAAGAGCTCGCTGAGCGTTGCCACGCCGAGGTCGTCCAGGTCATCGGCCGCAAGTTCTCACTGTATCGCGAGTCCTCGCGCAAGGACATCGAGAAGATCAAGCTCGTCTAAGAACCAATGATCCGGCGATCCAACACATAGCAAGCTTACGGGTGCCCAAGTACTTCGGGCGCCCGTTTTTTATCGCTCGACCAGCACGCGATTGAGCCGCCCCTCCACCAAGCGCTCGTATAGACGCCGCGTCTCGGGCTCGGGCACGCCATTGACCTGCTCCCTCAGGTGGTGCATATGCCCGCTGTACAGCTCGACGATATCGCGCCGCCGCCCCGCCGCACTGTAGACGCGCATGGCGCAGCGCACCATATCCTCACGCGCCGTTTCCTGTCGAAGCCCCGACTCCGCCAGCCAAATCGCCGACTGCAGATCGTTTTCTTCTAGAGCGGCATTTGCTCCCTTAATCATGCAATCGATGTACTTTGACTGCATAATGCGCCGCATGCGCAAAAAGTAGGTGGGATTACAGCCATTGGGAACATACAGCGGTCCGGCATAAAGCTGCTCAATCTTAAGGCACAGCTCAACTAAATGGGGCCCGCGCGCACCCGTGCGATTTCCCAAAACCTCGCGGCTTATCTGGTCGAACAGCCGTACATCGGTCTTGACGTAGTCGCTGTTGAGTCCGATGCATTCATTTTGGATGAGCACACACGACTTGCCATCCGGCGTCGGCCCCAAAGCCGACCGCAAGCGCGATATCGTCGAGTACAGATTGTTACGGGCGCTATTGAACTCGGCATGGGGCCACAGCTCCATAGCCAGCGTCTCGCGGTCGACCAGTGCATCCATGCCCAGCGCAAGCCGCTCGGCAAGCGTCGCCGCTTTCTTGCGGCGCCACATCTTATCCGTGATGGGAAACCCGTCGCGCTCGGCGCGAAACGCACCAAACATGCGAATCTCGATATGGTCGATGGTATCGACGGCTTCAACCTCGCCGGCCTGGAACAGGCGCTCGCCCTCCCCTTCCAAATCGTCGCGCAGCGAGTACCGCGACAGCTCGCGCACGGGAAGCTTCTTGCGTATCCTGCCCGCCGGCTCGCCCAGACAATGCATGGCAAGGCGCGCAAAGAGCCGATACGATGGCTCTAGAATCCCCGCACGATTCATGGACATCCAGGCCGCAAGATCGCTATCTCGCCCCGCACAGGCCAAATGCAGCGCCACCATCCAGGCTTCTGCTCCACCAACCTGCGTCTGGCTTATATCGAGTAGCTCCGCTTCCTCGCGCACCGAAACCATCGATGTATTTCGCAGATACGCTGCGCGCTCCAGCAGCAATGCGTTATCGCGCATGTACGCAATCGACTCCTCGGCAAGTTTGAGCACTTGGACCGCACGGAACTTTGCATTAACCGGCCGTCCCTCTGCCAGCGACTGCCAGCCTTCTAACAACAGGCCAAACAGCTGAATCTGGTTGTCGCGCATGCGCACGGCAAAACGATCGAGCTCGTTGAACGCCGCATCGTCGGTTACCGGCAAGCCGGAAAGGAGCCGCCGTGCCGCCAACACCATGCGCACCCAGATAGCCATCGCCTTAAGCCCACGTACGTCGAGCGCCTCCCGCACCACCGTCATCTCGTCGTCGCGCTCGTCGGTTCCCGCAAACGACCCGTCAAAGAGCTCCACCAGCATACTATCGGCCCGTATAACAATCCCCGCGATGTCGAGCTCGCAGTCGTAGGCCTTGCTCGTTTTGAGCTGCTGTAGAACGTCGCCGTCATCTCCTCGTTCGGTCAGGCATCGCTTGACCTCGATATGCGCAGACAACATATCGAGTGCGGTATGGGATGTCTCGATTTCTGGCACGGCCAGGTTCGTAGGGAGCCCAAGCCCGTTGTCCCCATAGCAAACAGCCGTCAGTGTCTGGGCCACCCTCCATGAAACAGAGTCTATTTCGTAGGCCGCCCGTTCGCCCCCGCGCTCGATAACCGATGCCATATAGCGAGCGAGCTTTGTATTGGACACGCTGACCGCTGCCAGATATACGCCGAGCGCCTCGGCAGGCGTTGGCTCTGGAGCCGGATCGTCGGCATCGATCGTGCCCAGCGCTGCTCGGCAGATATCGGCCCCGTGCCCCGTCAGAGCCAGATCGACCCCATACTGCCCAGCGAGTTCAAGGACCGCTTCACGGTCCAAAAAGGCGTCCGCCAGGCCCATCGCCGCATCGCATCGGCCCGCCTTAAGCAAAATCCGGGCCGCCCTCGGAACAAGTTCGGGGCGAACCTCGGCCACCAACTTACGCAAACGCAAGCGTCCGTTATCCTCCGTGCCCAGACACGTAAAACTCCGCTCGGCGGGATCCAAGCCAAAGATCGGGTAGTCGCGTACAAAGTAGGACTGGTCGACCATCGACAGCCTCACCCCGCAAGCCTCGAGTTCTGCGATATTGCCCTCGCCCATCAAAACCATGAGACATGCCACGCAAAACAGCGCATTATTGTCGAGCGAAGCCAGATCGGCAAGTGCCGCGCCATATACGTTGACAATCTCGTTTTCGAGCAGACCGGCTACGTCGCCTTGGCCATACAGACCTGTCTGCAATGCCGAAACGAGCTCGGGCACGCCCTGCGTGAGCTGATAAAAGTCGAGCGATGTGCTGATCGAAAACGCCGATGCCCACGCCGAATACTCATAGGCATGCACCTTGAGCATCTGCGCATTGATCTTAACCGAATCGCCCAGCCCATGAATCAGCTGACGATTTGAAGGACGGCAGGAAATAAAGACCCCTACCCCCATAGCGCGCAGGCCGCGAATCCTTTCGATGAGGTCTTCGGTATCGTGCTGATCGAGGTTTGGCACATTATCAATCGCGATAAGAGAGTGCGGTTTGTCTTTGAGTTCTTCGGTAACCACCTCGAGCTGCATAAACACCTCGCGCCCAATGGCACGATCGGCCTCGATAATCCGCACGGGACCTCGCGTCGGGTCGCATTTAACCTCATGGGTGTACTGCAGCAGCACCGAGGTCTTCCCAAACCCGTCGGGCGCATAAAGAACCACGATGCCGGCCTTTCGGCCCTTGGCGATAAGCTCATTCATCAAGCGTTCGCGTCGCACCATATAGCCTCCGCCCAACGGCATCAGCTCGAGCTCGTCTATACCGCTCAAATCGTTTACCATGCCCGCTCCTCCACTCGACCGTATGGACACTGTAGCCGCAAGACCATACAAGCCGCGCTATGAATAGAGCGCCCTTGTGTTTTAGGTTGTCTTTTGGTACGCAAGCGGCAAGTTTTTGTACAGCGAGGGCCGATTGTTATTAATCCCCCGACTAATCGGTCTTTAAGCAGGTAAATGAGCTTGTCAGCTTGTCCCATCTAAGCGGCAGTGTAACGCAGATGAACAAGGTTCAGACATGTCATTCAACTCGCCTAGCACCCGCTACCGTCTACGACCTTCTAGTGGCATTTTTGCATAGAATCTGGTATAGAATGAATCAAGCTGTTGGGAATCTGGCGTTCGTCAAGCTTGCGGCAAGATTTTGGTCAAGTGGGCGGACAGGGATAGCAAAAAGGCCCCCGCAAAGCGGAGGCCTTAGGCAAGGCTATGTCGAGCTGCAGGATTCGCGCTACTCGCAGAGCGAAAGGGCGGCCTCGTCGGCAACGACAACGCAGTTGGTGTGCAGCTGCAGGATCGAAGCCGGGCACTCGGGCGTAACCGGGCCATAGCACATGTCATGCACGGCCTGAGCCTTGGCCTCGCCGTTGGCGACGACCAGGATCATGCGGGCATACATGATGGTCTGGGTACCCATGGTGTAGGCCTGACGGGGAACATCGTCGATGCTGTCGAACAGGCGGCTGTTGGCCTGAATGGTGCTCTCGGTAAGGTCGACACAGTGCGTGCCCTTGGAGAAGTGGTCATCGGGCTCGTTGAAGCCGATGTGGCCGTTGTTGCCAATGCCGAGCAGCTGCAGATCCGGGTAACCGGCGTCAGCGACGATCTTGTCGTACTCAGAGCACGCAGCGGCGGCGTCGGGGTTGGAACCGTCGGGCACATGCGTGTTGTTCAGGTCGATGTTAATGTGATCGAAGAAGTTCTCACGCATAAAGTAGTGGTAGCTCTGGGGATCGTCGTGCGAAAGGCCACGATACTCGTCGAGGTTGTAGGTGCTGACCTCGGCAAAGTCGACGTCGCCCTTCTCGTACCAAGCAGCGAGCTGCTTGTAGGCACCGATCGGGGTGGAGCCGGTGGCAAGACCCAGCACACAGTCGGGCTTGAGGATAACCTGGGCCGAGATGATATTAGCGGCCTTGCGGCTCATATCCTCGTAGTCTTTAGCTTTAATGATCTTCATTACGCGTCCTTTCTCGTACAAGAGAGGCAAGGCTCCCCTTACAAGCACTTGCCCGCGGCCCGCGTCGGCCGCAACCAACGTGTGCGGCCACCAGGGCGAGGTCGCGTAATGTATGTGTCTCGTGTCTAGCCGCGTCGAGGCCCCTGCCCGTCCACGGTGACCCGAAGCTGTTTAGCCTCGGACGTTTCCCATCTTGCCACGGAGGGCGTCCTCTTTCAAGGGCGCCCTCCGTAAACGTGTTTGAATTGTAGGCTAATGGCCACGTGCACTTGCTAGCGCTCGCGAGCAACGATGAGCTGGTCCATCTCTTCGACATGCACACCAACGGAGCCCTTGATACTCGAGAACTCAACGGAGTTGCATACCAAGATGGGAACCGTCACATCGTAGCCCTCGGCAGCAATTGCCTCGCGATCGAACTCAATGAGTACATCGCCCTTATGGACGATGTCACCCACTTGCGCATGTACGGTAAAGTGCTTGCCCTCGAGCTGAACAGTGTCCAAACCAACGTGGATGAGCACGTCCAAGCCATCGACCGTGTTGAGCGCAACGGCGTGTCCCGTGGGAAAAATGGCCTCGACCTTGGCGTCTGCCGGCGCAATCACGCGCGTGCCGGTAGGCTGAATCGCCACGCCCTGGCCCAAAAGGCCGGTGGCAAACGTCTGGTCGTTTACCTCGGAAAGCGGAATGACGTCGCCCGAGATGGGAGCATCCAGCGTAAGGACTCGACCACACATACCAAAAGACCTTAGGACTTTAGTGAACATGCTCCCCCTCGGACATACCGATCAATCAAAATAACCTTAACAGTTTACCACTTGGCAACGGTTTTTGACCATTAGGGAAGTTCGCGCTTGACAACCTCGACGATGTCGTCGACAACGCGCTGGGTCAACTCATGCGTCTCGGCCTCGGCCATCACGCGGACCAGCGGCTCGGTACCGCTCGGGCGCACCAGAATGCGGCCACGGCCGTCAAGCTCCTTCTCGGCAGCAGCGACGGCATCCCAGATGGGCTGGCAATCGTCCAGACCAGCCTTGTTGTCGGAATGCACGTTGACGAGCACCTGCGGGTACTTCTTCATGATGCCGGCAAGGTCGGTAAGGGTGCGGCCGGTGCGCTTGAGCACGGCCAGCAGCTGCAGAGCCGTCACCAAGCCGTCACCGGTGGTGTTGTGCTCCAGGAAGATGATGTGGCCGGACTGTTCGCCGCCGATGACGGCGCCGTCCGCGAGCATACGCTCAAGAACATAACGGTCGCCCACGGCGGTCTGAACCATCTCGAAGCCCTGCTCCTTCATAGCGATGGAGAAGCCCAGGTTGCACATGACGGTCGAGACGATCTCGGAGTTGGCGAGCTTGCCGCGAGCGGCGAGGTCAGAACCGCAGATAGCCAGGATGTAGTCACCATCGATCTCATTGCCCTCGCTGTCCACGAACAGCACGCGGTCGGCGTCGCCGTCGTGGGCCAGACCGATGTCAGCATGGGTGCGCAGCACGAGCTCGCGCAGGGGCTCAAGGTGCGTGGAGCCGCACTCGACGTTAATGTCGGTGCCGCAGTAATCGGTGTTGATGGCATGCACCGTGGCGCCCAGGCGCTGGAGCGCGGCAGGCGTGGTCTGACACGAAGCGCCGTGGCCACAGTCGACGGCAACAACCAGTCCGTCGAGCTTAAGGCCGTCAAGCGTGCTGATGGCATGATCAACATAGGCCTTGCGGGCGTCCTTCATCTTGATGATGTGGCCCACGCCGGCGCCGGTCGGCAACGTGTCGGCAGCCATGGCCTCCTCGGACATGACCCAGGCGCTGATCTCTTCCTCGACAGCATCGGGAAGCTTCATGCCCTTGCGGCTAAAGAACTTGATGCCGTTGAACTCCGGCGGATTATGCGAAGCGGAGATGACGATGCCGCCATCGAGCTCGTTTTGGACGGTGAGCAGCGCCACGGCCGGCGTAGGAATGACGCCGCAGCAGTGCGGGCGGCCGCCCTCGGCCATAATGCCGGCGGTCAGCGCACTCTCGAGCATGGTGCCCGAAAGACGCGTGTCGCGGCCGATGCAGATATCCGGGCCGAGGAACTTGGTCGCCGCGCGGCCCAGGCGAAACGCGAGGTCGCACGAAAGATCGGCGTTGGCGACGCCACGAACGCCGTCGGTACCGAAGATGTTCTGGGGCATAGGATCGCTCCTTCCCTAGCAGGCGATATGCAACCGCCCGCCCTAGTCGAAAAAGAAAAGCGGGACCCGCCGAGGAATCGGCAGGCCCCGCTTGTACATTGTATCTCGAAAGGAGATAAAACCTTAGCGCTTGGAGAACTGGGGAGCGCGGCGGGCCTTCTTGAGGCCGTACTTCTTGCGCTCGACCACGCGAGCATCGCGCGTAAGGAAACCGGCCTTCTTGAGGTCAGCACGGTAGTCGCCAGCGTTCAGAAGAGCGCGAGCGATGCCCAGGCGCAGAGCGCCGGACTGACCGGAGATGCCGCCGCCATCGCACAGAGCGATAACGTCGAACTGACCGGCGGTGTCGGTCACCTTGAAGGGAGCAAGGGCGTTCTCAACGAGCTGATGACGGCCGAAATACTGCTCGGCGTCACGCTTGTTGATGGTCACCTTGCCGGTGCCGGGGACGAGACGGACGCGGGCGACGGCGTTCTTACGACGGCCGGTACCCTGGTAGACAACGGTGTTCTCAGCCATCTTTAAGCCTCCAGCTCAATCTTCGTGGGGTTCTGGGCAGCGTGCGGATGCTCGGCACCAGCGTAGACCTTAAGCTTGGTCATCTGGGCACGGCCGAGGGTGGTCTTGGGCAACATGCCGCGAACGGCGCGCTCGATGACCTTCTCCGGGTGCTTCTCCATAGCCTGGCGGAAGCTCTCAGCCTTGAGGCCGCCGTTGTAGCCGCTGTGGCGATAATAGGTCTTCGTGTCGGCCTTGTTACCGGTAAGCTGGACCTTATCGGCGTTGATGACGACAACGAAGTCGCCGCAGTCGCTGTTGGGCGTGAACTGGGGTTTGTTCTTACCGCGCAGGATCATTGCGATCTGGGTGGCAAGACGGCCCAGGACAGCACCATCGGCGTCGACGAGAACCCAGTTGCGCTGGACCTCGCCCTGCTTGGCGTAGTGAGTCGATTTCGAAATCACTTAGACTCCTCCATGTACAGTACGTGTTGTTACAGAGATTCACGGGGCTCTGCAAGTAACCCGTCCATATTACCCCGCTCGTCGTCCGAGTCAACAGGTATTTTGTCTCTGACCAGACTTTCTGCACATGTCGTCCATGGGCCATGACGTCGCGACGCTAGCGCTCGACAAACGCCTCGATATCTCCCAGCAAACGCTTTGCCTCCTGGCGACCTTGAATATACAGGTCGAGGAGCTTTGCCGGATCGTGCTCGACATGGCCGACCTCGACCGGCTTTTGCGGAGCGACGACCAACGCACGGCCCTCGCGCTCATACTTCCACAGATGCATGCGCTGGATGTTATAGCGGTCGTGGCGCGTCTCGATAGCCTCGAGCAGATAGGGGTAGTCGGCATAGCGGGCGCGCGCGGCGGGCATAAACTCGTAGGGCTTTTTCTCGTACGAGCGGTCCTGCGTGACAATGACAACCGCGCGATCGAAGCCCGCCTCCTCCAGCACGTGCTCGATGGGGACCGAATCGGCCACGCCGCCGTCGACGTATTTGTGCCCGTCGATCTCAACCGGCGGCGTCACCAGCGGCAGCGACGTCGATGCGCGCACGGCGTCGAGGTCGAGCACGGCGCTTTTGACCGGCAGGTACGCGGCGGTTCCAAAGAGCATGTCCGTCGCGACGGCGTACATCTCGATGGGGCTCGCGTCGAACGTCTCGCTGTCAAAGGGATCCAGGCGGTCCTGGACATCGTTGAAGATAAAGTCGTAACCCACAATGGAGCCCGTGGACGCAAACGATGCGGCGCCCATGAAGCGGCTGTCGCTGCAGAAAGCCAGGTTGATGCGGTTGGCACGGCCGATCTGGTGCGACTTGTAGTTCACGCCGTTGAGGGCGCCGGCCGATACGCCATATACCGCCGGAATCTCGACGCCGGCCTCCATAAGAACGTCGAGCACGCCTGCGGTAAATTGCCCGCGGAAGCTGCCGCCCTCCAAGACGAGCGCGACCTTGCCGGCGTTCTTTGCCTTATCTTCTGCAGTCATATTGACCTCCTGCGATTGCGTTTTGGCTTTCTTCTACCCAGTTTTGGGATGGCGAGCGCATGGGTTTTTCGAGGCGGCAGGTGAAGCGGAAAGTTTGTCCCATTCTCAGAGCAAATTCCGGGTCTCATTTTCCGCTAAGCCCGTCATCAGGAAAATGAATCCCATTTCGAGCTTAGATTCCGGGACGCGCCTTCCGCTTGAATGTGTCATCCGGAAACTACGTCCCAGTCTGAGCGTGAATTCCGGGACGTGCTTTCCGCCTGGGCTGCCATCGGGAAAGCGTGTCCCGGTCTGCGTTGCCAAGGCGTTTTCTTTACGCCCGCGCCCTGCACTGAGTTCGATTCTCCGCGGTTTGGGGCTTGCGTTGGTGCGGGGCATGGCCAGCTGAAATTCGATAAACATCGCATCCATATTGGGCTGATAGATTGCGCGGAGAATCCGCGTATTTGCTTCGCAAATCCGCACCGGCTGCGGCC
>USGN01000033.1 GCA_900554255.1 uncultured Collinsella sp.
ACGTCTACTGCCTCGCAGATCACTCAAAATTATTGGGGGAGGGGTTAATAACTATATCCTCTATATCAAAGGACATAAAGAGATGCCAATTTTGTTGACAAGCGAATGACGATTAGCTGCGAGTCAGCTACCAGCGTAAATAATCGATAAAGAAATGTCGTAATTTGGTGCCAAATGCCCAGATAACGCCGCGTCTATTTTAATTAACTGCTTTGAGCAAACAGTAAAATGCTACTATCTAACTTGCACGTAAGAAAGCAGATTAACGGTTAAGGCTAAGAAGTGGCAGGTATGTCGGAAGCAACTAGGACTCGCACGCATGCGCCCGAGGTTAGGCAGCGCGCCGTCGAGATCCTCCAAGAGGGGGTCGGTCATCGCGCCCTCGCCGCGGAGCTTGGCATTCCCCAGGCCACGGCTCGTCAGTGGGCCCGCGCGTATGCCGTGGGCGGTGCCGACGCCGTTCTCAATGCCGGTTCGCATCATCACACCTACTCGTACGACGTAAAGCTCGCTGTGGTTAAGGACCGTCTGGAAAACGGCTTGACGGTTCGCGAGGCCATGATCAAGCACAAGATTCCCAGCGAGTCTTCGGTCAAGGCTTGGTGCCGTCAGTACCGCGAGAGCGGTGAGGCCGCACTGGTCGATAAGCCGCGCGGTCGCAAGCCGCGCGTTAAAAAGGCGGAATAGCAAACGGGATGGTGCGCCCATAGGGGCGCATTTTTCTTGCCGCGCCAACTTTTTGGACCGGCGCGAGCCTGTCGGGACATCCTCCAAAGTGGCCAATAAACCGCGCGCAGTGGCCCGCGCGCCTGTCGCTGCGATAGGGGAGCGTCGCCCCACTGCTCCAAAGCGGACGTGCCCTTACCCCGTACGCCTAAAACTCCCCAGTTGACCGAAAACCTGCCGCCGCTGCTCCTCAATTGAGCTATAACGTTAAACAATTGCAGCGTTTTTGCATGGGGGAGTGATGGTATGACGCTACTGTATTTCCTTACCCTGTTTCCGCTGGTACCGGCGCTGAGCATGCTGCTCGCGCGCGGTGACCGCGCCCGCGATGCGGTGGGGCTCATAGGTTCCGGCATTATTATGGCGGTGACGGTTGTAGTCGCCGTCATGTTTTTTGGCACGGGTCCGCAGAGCTTTGAGGTTGCCCCCGGTACCTCGCATGTGCTCTCGATCATCAGCTCCGTCATCGACGTCATCCTGTGCGCCGTCATCCTATACAACGCGTACAAATATAGGAACGCGCTCACCACGGTGCTCGGCATAGTCCAACTGGTGGGCTCGCTCGCCTTTGCAGCCATGACGCTGCCCGCGACCGAAGCCGTCACCGCAACCCCGCTCTACCTGGACTACATGAGTGTGATCATGGTGCTCGCCGTTGGCATTGTCGGCAGCCTTATCTGCGTGTATGCCCTGGGCTACATGAAGGACTTCCAGGCCCATGACGAGCACGAGGCCGCGCTGCGCGGGCAGACCGCGCCCGACCGTCGCCCGCAGTTCCTGGCGCTCATGTTCCTGTTCCTCTCGGCCATGTTCGTCATCGTGACGAGCGACAACCTTGAGTGGCTGTTCTGCGGCTGGGAAATCACCACCGTGTGCTCGTTCCTCATGATTGGCTACACGCGCACGCCCGAGGCCATCAAAAACGCCTTCACCCAGATCATCCTCAACATGCTGGGCGGCATCGCGTTTTTGGCGGGCCTTATGTTTCTGCACGTCAACGGCATGCCGCTGACCATCTCGGGCATGATCGAGCTTTCCGGCGCCGGTACCGCGCAGTCTGCACTGCTGGTGATGCCGGTCGTCCTGCTATCGCTCGCCGCCCTTACCAAGGCCGCACAGATGCCGTTCCACACTTGGCTGCTGGGCGCCATGGTTGCCCCCACGCCCACGAGCGCCCTGCTGCACTCGTCAACCATGGTCAAAGCCGGCGTGTTCCTGATGGTCAAGCTGAGCCCGCTCTATGCCATCTATCCCGTGACCGGCTTTATGGTCACGAGTGTGGGTGCCATCACGTTTTTGCTCGCTGCCCTCATGGCCATCTCGCAGAGCAACGCCAAGCGTGTGCTCGCGTACTCCACCATTTCCAACTTGGGCCTCATCAGTGCCTGCTTGGGTGTCGGCGCGCCCGAGGCCGTATGGGCGGCCATCTTCCTAATCCTGTTCCACACGGTGGCCAAGTCGCTGCTGTTCCTGTGCGTGGGCACGGCCGAGCATCATATCGGCAGCCGCAATATCGAGGACATGGACGGTATGTTCAGCCGCATGCCGCACCTGACGCGCCTGATGATGCTGGGCATCATGGGCATGTTTGTGGCGCCGTTTGGCATGCTCGTGTCCAAGTGGGGCGCTCTGGTGGCGTTCGCGCAGACCGGCAACGTGCTCATGATCATGGTGCTTGCCTTTGGCTCGGCCGCGACGTTCTTCTTCTGGGGCAAGTGGCTTGCCAAGCTTTCGGGTGTCGACCCCACGGCTCAAAACGTTGAGGTCAATGTCCATAAGACCGAATGGATGGCCCTCAACACCATCGCCGCGCTGCTGATTCTGTGCTGCGTGGCTTTCCCGGTTATCTCGAGCGGTCTGGTGTCGCCTTACTTGGCCATGGTGTTTGGCCGCGTGCCGTACGTTATTGGCAAGGACGCCATGTACCTGATGGTGGTTATCGTGGCGTTTATCGCCGTGGTGCTGCTGACTTCATTCCGAGTGAGCAACAAACCGCATGTAAACGTATATCTTTCGGGCGTGGGAACCGACAAATATCGCCATTTCCGCGGCTCGATGGGGCACGAGTTGAAGGCCGAAAAGCGCAATTGGTACTCGGAGGACGCCCTTGGCGAGAAGCGTATTGGCCCCGCGGGTAGCGTCGTGTGCTGCAGCATCATCTTGTTTGCGCTGCTGTGTTGCGCGTGGATTGGGCCCGAGAGACTTGCCATGAGCGCGCCCTCGGTGCTGCGCGGCAAGTATTTCGAGGGTTCGGGCGTCGTGGGCATTTTTATTGGCACCGTGGCGTTTGCCTTGCTGGCGCCGTTTGTGGGTGGCCTGATCGACGGCGTTGACCGTAAGCTTTCGGCCCGCATGCAGGGCCGCGTGGGCCCGCGCCTGCTGCAGCCCTTCTACGACGTTGCCAAGCTCCTGCGCAAAGCCCCTGCCAGCGTAAACACCATGGACGATACCTACATGGCGTGCGCGCTCATCTTTACCGTGGTGGGCGGCGGCATCTTTGTGTCGGGTTCCAACACGCTGTTGTGCGCTTTTATGGTGACCCTCGCTGCGATCTTTGTGGTGTTGGCGTCCGCCTCGACGCAAAGCCCGTTTGCCCAGGTCGGCGCCGACCGTGAGCTGCTGCAGGTCATGAGTTACGAGCCCGCCGTTCTGCTGATGAGCGTGGGCCTGTACCTTGCCACCGACAGCTTCGATTCCATCGCCGTGACGGGGCAGTCGGCCCCCATCATCGTGTACAGCGCGCCCATTTTCCTCGCGCTGCTCGCGGTGCTTACCATCAAGCTGCGCAAGTCGCCGTTTGACCTTTCGTACTCGCATCACGCGCATCAGGAGATTGTCCAGGGCGTCGCCACCGAGATGAGCGGCGGCACGCTGGCCAAGATGACCCTTATGCACTGGTGCGAGACCGTGCTGTTTTTGATGTGGGTGGGCATGTTCTTTGTTTGGGACAACCCGGTGAGCTGGGTCGTTGCCCTGGTCGTGATGGCCGCAACGTATTTTGTTGAGGTGCTGATCGACAACACCTTCGCCCGTAGCACCTGGCGCAGCTGCTTTAGGCTCGGCTGGGGCGTGGCGCTGGTGTTTGGCCTGCTCAACCTTATGCCCATCCTCGTCGACGTATTTATTTAGGAGGCGGCATCCATGGATCATAAAATGTCGCGCTCGCCGTGGGTTATTCATTACGACGGCTCGAGCTGCAACGGATGCGATATCGAGGTGCTGGCCTCGCTCACGCCGCTGTTCGATGCGGAGCGCTTTGGCGTGGTCAACACCGGCAACCCCAAGCATGCGGACATCTTTTTGGTGACGGGGTCGGTCAATGCCCAGAACCTGCCCGTCGTGCGCCAGATCTACAACCAGATGCTCGAGCCCAAGTGCGTGGTGGCGTGCGGCATTTGCGCGTGTTCGGGCGGCGTATTCCGCGATGCCTATAACGTGATCGGCGGCGTGGACCGCGCGATTCCCGTGGACGTGTATGCGCCCGGGTGCGCCATTCGTCCCGAGACCGTGATCGATGCCATCGTGGAGGCGTGCGGCATCCTTGATCAGAAGGAGGCCGTGATGCGCGCCGGCGGTGACCCGCTTACCGTGGGCGGCGCTGCTACCTGGGATGGCGGCGTCGAGTTGGGCGAGGACGGGTTCGTGGCTGCAGCTGGGGCCGGGGCCGGTGTCGACGCAGGCGCGGCTGACGGCGCGCCCGCCGCTGCAAAGGAGGCCGAGTAATGCAAAAGGCAATCTACACCACCGTCGGGATCGATGAACTGTTGCCGCGTGTGCAGGCGCTCAAAGGTACCGGCGCGCGCTTTGTGCAGATGCATGCCGAGCGCTGTGTGGACGACGGATCGTATCGCTTGGTCTATACGTTTATCGACGTTCGTGCTGCTCAGGAGCATATTGCGCAGGACGGCAGCTATGCGATCGAGAACCTGGTGGTTGAGGGCATCGACCAGTACCAGGAGATTCCGTCCATCAGCTCGTACTATCCGGCGGTATTCCCGTTTGAAAACGAGGCGCACGACCTGTTTGGTCTTGCCATCACCGATATGCAGATTGACTTTAAGGGCTTTTTCTACCAGGTCTCGACTGCCGAACCCATGAGCGTTATCACGCCCGAGGTGAAGGCCGCGCGCGAGAAAGCCATGAAGGTGCGTGCCGCCGCCGAGGCCAAGGCGCGCAAGGCCGCTGCCGAGAAGTCCGCCGCGGCTGCGGCTGCTGCAGGGGAGAGCGCTGCGAGTGCCGGCGATGCTTCGGCTGCGGCGAGCGCCCAGTCCGCTGCGGCTGCCGGCTCCGATGCTCAGCACGATGAAACTGCTGCGAAGGCCGCGCTCAAGGCTGCCGAGATGGAGGCAAAGCTCGCCGCCATGGATCCCGAGAAAGCGGCCAAGGTCCGCGCGGCGCTTGCCGCCAAGGTCGCCCGCGACAAGCAGAAAAAGGAGGCGTAAGGTCCATGGCACATCGCTCCGTTATTCCGTTTGGCCCGCAGCACCCGGTGCTGCCCGAGCCGCTGCATCTGGACCTGGTGATCGAGGATGACCGCGTCATCGAGGCAATTCCTCAGATCGGCTTTGTGCACCGCGGGCTCGAGAAGCTCACCGAAAAGCGCGACATGCATCAGTTTGGCTACATCGCCGAGCGCATCTGCGGCATCTGCGCCGTGGGCCACAGCTGCGGCTATGCCAGCGCCTGCGAGCGCATGCTCGGCATCGAGGTGCCTGGTCGCGTGCAGTATATCCGCACCATTTTGCACGAGCTTTCGCGCATTCACTCGCACCTGTTGTGGCTGGGCCTGCTCGCCGATGCCTTTGGCTTCGAGGCGCTGTTCTATCGTTCGTGGACCCTGCGCGAGCAGATACTCAAGATTTTTGAGAGCACTTGCGGCGGGCGCGTGATTCTGTCGATTAACGAGATCGGCGGCCTTAAGCACGATATCGAGGACTCCGAGCTGGCCGGAATTGTCCAGACGCTCGATGCCATGCGTCCCGACTACGAGGCCCTGGTGCATACGTTTTTGGACGACGACAGCTGCGGCGAGCGCCTGCATGGCGTGGGCGTGATCAGCAAGAAGGACGCGCTGGAGCTTTCGATGGTCGGCCCGTTCGGTCGCGCCTCGGGTGTGGATTACGACGTGCGCGTGTTTGGCGACGGCGCCTATGCGGATCTGGTCGCGTTTGAGCCTATCGTTGCCACCGACGGCGACTGCTATGCCCGCTGCCAGGTGCGTTGCGCCGAGGTCACGCAGGCCATGGACATTATCAAGGAGCTTGTCGGCAAGATTCCGCACGACGGCATCGGCGGGCGTACCAAGCTCACACCGGCCGACGGCGCACGCGGCGAGGTTGTGATTGAGCAGCCGCGCGGCGAGGCGTATTACTATGTGCGCGGTAACGGCACCAAGAACCTGGACCGCTTCCGCGTGCGCACGCCGACGTCGCAGAACCTGGCGGGTCTGACGCATGCGCTGCAGGGCGTGCTCCTTGCCAACGTGCCCATGATTATCCTGACCATCGACCCCTGCATTAGCTGCACGGAAAGGTAGGCGCGGCATGAGTTTGCTGACATTTGCCAAGACGGCCTTGGGCTCTATGGTCAAGCAGCCGGTAACGGTGTGCTATCCGCAGGAGAAGCTCGCGGCACCCGAGCGCTTGCGCGGGCATATCGTCAACGACATGGATGTATGCATCTGCTGCGGCATGTGCGCGCGTCGCTGCCCGGCGGGCGCGCTCGCGGTCGATCGCAAGGGCGGAACGTGGTCGATCGACCCGTATGCCTGCGTGGTGTGCGGCGAGTGCATCGAAAGCTGCCCCAAGCGTTGCCTGACTATGGACACCGCCCGTACTCCAGTTGCGGCGGATAAGACTCCCACAGTAGAAACCAAGCCGGAATAGCGCTGGAATAGAGCTGGAATAGGGCCGGTGGGGCAAAAAATGCCCCATCGGCCCCGCGCTTAAACGCGCGGTTGGGCCGCCACGAACAAAACTATGCCGGATTACGGGGCTGGATAGCGAACCTCCGACCATACAGAAAATCGCAAAAACAAAACTGCAGGTAGAACGCCTGCGATTTTTCATGAAAAGCGGGTATGGTCGGGGGTATCGAGTCAAACGTAGTAGATGGCCCGATTTCGTGGCGGGCACCGTCAGCCGATTTCCGCGGGCGGAAGAAAACGGATCATTTTGGTCCCCACGAGGCTTGCGGAGGCACTCGTGCAGGGCCGCCCGAACAAAACTATGTCGGTTTACGGGGCTGAGTCACGAGTCCCCAACCATGCCGATATTCGTGAAAATAAAACCGCAGGTAGACAAGCCGTCATTTGACGGAAAACGTGGGTATGGATGGGGATCCTGAGTTTAGCCCCGTAAACCGGCATAGTTTTGAAATGGTATTAAATCGGTAGCAGCCATTTTGCTAAGCCGGAGCGGTCGGCCGTTGGGTAATTACCCTCGCAGGTAGGCGATGGCGATTTGGGTGCGGTTGCGCAGGCCCATTTTGGCTAGGATTGAGCTGATGTGGTTGCGCACGGTGCCTTCGCCCATATAGGCGGTGGCAGCGATCTCCTTGTTGTCGAGGCCGCGGGCGATGAGCTCGGCGACTTCGAACTCGCGGTCGGTCAGGCCGGCAAAGGCGGCGGGCCGGCGGGTCGCGCCGGCCTCGACGTCCGCCCCATCAAAGTTGATATCTTCGATCGCCTTGCCCTCGAGCACGCGTTTGCCGTCCATGACCTGCGCCAATGCCGGTGGAATGGCGGCGACATCGGTTTTGATCAGGTAGCCGCGGGCGCCCAACTTGAGCGCCGACACAATGTACTCGTCATCCGAGAATGTCGTCAGAAACACCACGCGTGCCGCAGGATCGCGCTCAAGAATCTCGCGCGCCGCCGATAGGCCGTCGCGTCCCGGCATCTGAATGTCGAGCAGCGCGATATCGGGTGCGTGTTCGGCATAGAGCGAAACCGCGTCGTTGCCGTTGGCGCCGGTACCCACTACCTCGATCTGCGGCTGGGCGCCCAGGATAATCTTGAGCGAATCGACCACCAAGCGGTCGTCGTCGACAACGATGAGCCTCATCGGCCCTCATCTCCTTGCTGTTTGGGAACGGTGGCAAACACACGCCAGCCGCCGGCGCCGGCACGCGGGCCGGCGGTGAAGGTGCCGCCAAGCGCCTCGATGCGCTCGCGCATGGAGGCGAGCCCCATGCCCTCCGCGGTGCCGCGGCCGCTTGCTTGGACCTCACCCACGCCATCGTCGGTAACAATGAGCTGGTAAAACGACGGATGCTCCATGCATCGTACAGTGACGGTCTGGGCGCAAGCATGGCGCATGGTGTTGGAGAGCGCCTCGCGCAGGACCGCCGCAAAGCAGTTCGCGACGTTTGCGGGCGCATGTTCGGTCATAACCTCAAGCTCAATCTGCGGGCCGCCGTCCGAGCGTGTGCCTTCGACAATGCGTTCGAGCTGCACGGAAAGGTCGACGGCGTTGTCGTTGAGCGCGTGGACGCTGGTGCGCACAAGCTGGAGCGCCTCGTCAACCGTGCGTTTAACGTCGGCGAAATCGGCGGCGACGCCAGGCTCGTCGGCGTGAACCACGCGCAGGGCTTCGGCCTGCAGTGAGGCGCGCGTGAGCTGGTGGCCCACGTTATCGTGGATTTCGCGCGCGATGCGGGCGCGTTCGGCGAGCGTCGCGAGCTCGACTTCGTAGTCCTGGCGGTCGGCGAGGTCGCGGTTGCGTGCCTCGAGTGCCAGGGCGCGTTCTTGCAGCTTGTCGCGGGTGCGACGCATGCGTTCCTGTTCGCGCTCCAGCTGCGCGGTGCGCAGCGACAGCAACGTGGCGGCGACCGAAAGGATGGCGGTTAGCAGCAGCGTTCGGGTGGTGAGCGCGCCGCCGCGAAGGTCCGCGACAAGCGCGCAGACAAACACTGCGCCAATCGCCAGCGCGGGCCAGATGCGTTCACGGCGCACGCGTCGCGCGATGTCATAGAAGGCAAGGGGTGCGAACGGCATAAATGACGGCACGAAGACGGCCGCGATGATGTAAGCGTAACTTGCGGTCTCGCTTGCGCGGCGCGTGCGTTCCCCCTGTGCGACCTCGGCCAGTGAGGTGGCAATAACGCCAAGGCAAAACGCCGCGACCAGGTGAGCGTCCACGGCAAGGCCCATGGCGGCCGCAATACAGCACGCCAGCACGATCGATTTGTCGAAAAGCCTGTTCATATGGGTATTGTACGCGAAGCCGCGCGTGGTGGAGGGACCGCCTACGCAACCGTGACATTCCTCCCGCGCGGCAAATCGGGGACGTCGGCAGACCGTGCGACCAAGCCCCACACTCGTGACAAAGCTCACTGGCGCGTGCCGGCGGCTCCTGCGATGATGCAATCGTACCGGGCCGCAATCAACAGAAGGGCCGCCTCATGACAGACATCGTCCACGTCGAAAACCTCGTCAAGCGCTACGACGACCTTATCGCGCTTGACCACTTTAACCTCAGCATCGCCCCCGGCGAGATCTTTGGCCTGCTGGGCCCCAACGGCTCGGGCAAGACCACGTCCATCAACTGCATCCTGCAGCTGCTCGCCTACGACAAGGGCACCATCGAGCTGTTCGGCGAGCCCATGACGCCCGCCCGCTACGACCTCAAGCGCCGCATCGGCGTGGTCCCGCAGCAAGTTGCGGTGTTTGACGAGCTTACCGTGCGCGAGAACATCGACTATTTCTGTAGCCTCTACGTTAACGACCGCAAGCGCCGTCGCGCGCTGGTGGACGAGGCGATTTCCGGCGGCGCGGACTTCATCAAGCTGATGATCTCCGG
>USGN01000034.1 GCA_900554255.1 uncultured Collinsella sp.
CGCAACTTAGAGCCCCACCGGCGTGTAAAAGAAACGAGCCCGCATCCCTTGGGGACACGGGCTCGAAAGCTCCATATGGTAGGGGCGGTGGGACTCGAACCCACAATCCTTGCGGCGAGAGATTTTAAGTCTCCTGCGTATGCCAATTCCGCCACGCCCCCGTGAGACTAGAAGTCTAGCACAAGCCGTCCGTTACGCGTTGACGGCCATCGAGTGTTGCCCCGACTTCTCCAGGAACTCCTGGAACTTGGCTTCGTCGCCCTTGTTCTGGTACTGCAGGGCTAGCAGGTACTCCAAGCGGCAGCGCTTGACCGGGTCGTCGCCGACATCCTCGAGCATGCGCTCCAGCTCGGGAATGTCGTTGTGGCGCTTGAGGATCATCGTGTCGTACATCAGCTGACACTCGTGCGCAACTGCCTCGGCCTGACCGCCCTCAAAGCCCTTGATCTCGTGCAACAGCTCTTTGGACTTTTTGCGGTCCTCCTGGCCAACATAGTAGTTAAAGGCCTTAATCACCAGGTCGACGCGCTGCATCTTGGGGAGGTTGAGCCCCAGCAGCAGGTCGAACATCTCGCTGGCACGCTCGTGGTCCTCGCGCAGCAGATAGGAGTTCAGGCGCAGGTAGTCGCGGTTGTAGCGTGGGTACAGCATGCTGGTGAGTTTGCCGTCGAGCAAACGATCGAACTCGTCCCACTGCTTGGCGGCCATCAATTGCTGCAGGCGTTTAAACGTGGTGCGTTTTTTGACGCTAAAGAACACCGAAACGGCGATGCAGATGATAACGACGGCGGTCCAGAGGGTGCGGGAATCGGGCATATTGGGGTCCTTAGTCGCTCATAAAGCGAGCGGTATGACAACACGTACTAGATGTATTATACGCAGCGCGCAAGCAAACTGGCATAAAAGCTCATCGAGGCCGAGTGCCATCGCTCGCTGCGGTACACTTACCTAAAGTAAACCATGAAGGGAGACATTACCTATGAAGAAGATCGTTTTGGCTTGCGGTGCTGGCGCTGCTACTTCCACGCTCGTTGCCCAGAAGGTCGCCACCATGCTCGACGCCAACGGTTACGCCGACAAGTACGAGATCGTGCAGTGCGCCATCTCCGAGGCCAAGGACTACTGCGACGAGGGCGCCGACCTGCTGATCGCCACCACCGTTGCCCCCGAGGGCCTCACCTGCCCGTACGTGAGCGGCGTGCCCTTCATGACCGGCATGAACCGCGTCGCTGCCGAGAAGGCCGTTCTCGACGTCATGGCTCAGTAGGCGCTGCCTGTATGAATGAGCAGAACGCCAATCCGGTCGAGCTCTTTGGCATGCGCGTTGCCCATGTGGGCATTAACGCTACCGACCCGGCAGACGCCCTGGAAATCGCGGAGCTGTTCTCGACGATGATGGGCCTGCCCGTCATCGAGACCCCCGTTTCGTACTTTAACGATTCGCTGGTCGAGATCATGAAGCAGAACGGTCGTGGCGCCAAGGGTCACATCGGCTTTGCCGTCAACGACATCGATGCGGCCGAGAAGTGGTTTGCCGAGCGCGGGCTCGAGGTTAACGAGGAGTCGCGCGTGCTGCTGCCCGACGGCGGCACCAAGCTCGTGTACTTTAAGCGCGAGTTCGCCGGCTTCGCCGTGCATCTGTGCCGCGAGTAGCGCACAAGCTGCTTATAGCTAGCAAAAAGGGATAGGGCCGTGTGGCCCTATCCCTTTATTTATGCCGAGGGGCTTCCTACCGCGGCAGGCGAATCGTAAAGCGGCTGCCGACGCCCTCGACCGAGGTCACGCCGATGACGCCGCCGTGGCTATCGACGATCCACTTGGCGATGGCCAGCCCCAGGCCCGAGCCCTGCGCGCCGGCATTGCGTGCGTTGTCGGCACGGTAGAACCGCTCGAACGCGTGAGCTGCGGATTCCTGGTTCATGCCGATGCCCTCGTCTTCAACGGCTATGTCGACCGTGCCCGTGCCCGCATCGGGTGTTATGCCAAATGTGACGGTCGTTCCCGCGTCCGAATACTTGGCGGCGTTTTGCACGATCACGCGCAGAGCCTGCTTCACGAGCGCGACATCGACGGACGCGTCGCAGCGCGGGTCGCCGGCAAGCGCAGCGTCAAAGGCTAGCCGATACGTGTGCTCGGTATCGATCATCTGCGATTCCTCGCAAACCTCGCCGACCAGTGCAGCCAGGTTGGTATTCACGCGCCGCGGCACGGTGCGGCCGGCATCTCCGCGTGCCAAAAACAGCAGTTGTTCCACGAGCTCCTGCATGTGCTCGCTTTCGGCCTTGAGCGAGGCGATGGACTCTGCCAGTACGTCCGGGTCGTCTTTGCCCCAGCGGTCGAGCATGTTTACGTAGCCCTGAATCACCGCGATGGGCGTGCGCAGCTCGTGGCTCGCGTCGTTGACAAAGCGCATCTGCTGCAGCTTGGCCTCTTGCATCTGGCGCAGCAGGCGGTTGAGTGCGACCTCGATGCTTGCCAGGTCGGCATCACCGGTGGTGACGCTTGGTGAGTCGACGCTTGCGCGCACGATGGCCTGCTCCAGCGTTTCCATCTTGCCGCCGGAGAGCTGCATGCGGCCGAGCTCGTCCACGCGCAAGGCCAGATCGTTGAGAGGCGCCATGGTGCGGCGTACGCGCCTCGCGCCGCCGAGCATGTTGAGTACGCTGATGACCTGCCAACCCACAACGACAAGGTAGAGAGGCCATAGCGTGACGAGGTCCTGCGCGAGGGGGAAGGTCTTGGTGGTGCGCGCAAGCTCGACGGTATAGGCGAGCGTGGTCAAGTCCCAGCCGCGCGCGGGCGCCAGCGACATGCCGTGAACGGCGGAGCCGGGGATCCACCCCGCGGTAAACGCGCCGTCGGGCAGCGTCTGGTTGTATCCATAGACGAGGATCGCCGCTGCAATCACCACCAGCAGCAGATCGAGCCAGACGTAGCTCATCAGGCGGCGCCACATATAGCTCCAGTTGATGGCACGGGCGATGGATGTGACGCGCTTGGTCTCGGCGTTACGCGCGGCAGACATAGCCCACCCCGCGCACGGTCTGGATGATGCGGGCACCGCCAGCGTCCTCGATCTTGGCGCGCAGGTGCGCGATGTGCACATCGACGTTGTTGGTGTCGCCCACGTATTCGTAGCCCAGTGCCTCGTGCGCAATGCGCTCGCGTGTGAGCACGGTGCCAGCATGCGCCATAAGCAGGGCGAGGACGTCGAACTCGCGGGCGGTCAGCACGATGGGCGAGCCGCCGACCGTGACTTCGCGGCGGTTGGGGTCGAGCGCGACCGAGCCCACGACGAGCGCGGCGGGGGAGGGCGAGGCGGATGCCTGGGCCGAGCCGCCGGCCAGGGGCATCGCAATGGTACCGGCGCCCACGCCGCCCACTACGTTCGCCCCGGCACCGATGCCGCCAACGCCCGAAGCCGCCCGCACGGCCTCCGAGCGCTTTAGCGCCACGCGGATCCGTGCGAACAGCTCCTCAATCGCAAACGGCTTGGTCAGGTAATCGTCAGCACCGGCGTCGAGCCCGGCCACCTTATCCATCACGGCATCGCGCGCGGTGACCATGATCACCGGCACATCCTTGTGCTTGCGGACACGCCGCAGGACCTCCATGCCGTTGAGCTGCGGCAACAGGACATCGAGCAGAATCAGATCATAGTCGCGCTCCAGCGCCAGGTCCACGGCGGTGCGGCCGTCGGCGGCGTGCTCCACCTGGTAGCCCTCGTGCTCCAGCTCGAGCGTCACAAAGCGGGCGATTTTCTCCTCGTCCTCTACGATCAGGATTCGTGCCATGCGTGCCCCCGTCTGCGATTACTTGTCGTCGTTGAGATTTTGCTTGATGTCGTCCGCGGCGTCGGCGGCGTGATCCATCAGGTTGTTGATGCTGCCGGGTACGTCGCCGTCGCTATCGATGCGGTAGCGCATGCCAAAGAACAGGCCAAGCAGCATCAGCCAAATCGTGGCGCCCCAGGCAAACAACGCGACGATGGGGATCAGGATAGGAATGTTGAGGATGATCGCATCGCGGCGCGTGGCGATAAACTTTGTGTCCAGGCTCAGGCGGAAGAGCTTTTTGAGGTACTCCCACACGCTGTCCATCTTCTTGGAGAAGTCGGTCTTTTCGCTCGACTTTTCGTAGGCAGCCTGCGCGGCGACCATCTCGGCCGAAGGCTCGTCGACCGGCGCAGACTCGGTGGCGGCGTGCGCCGACGTGGTCTGGGTCTTGCCCTGCGACTCGAGCCAAATGATGGCATCTAGGACGTTGCCGTCGGCGGCGTCGAGCGCGGCCTTGGCATCGGTGTAGCTCACGTTGCACTTGGTGCGGATGGTTTCAACTTTTTCGAGGTCGTCCATGACCTGTCCTTTCGTTCGATGGGCGCGACGCCGGGCGATCTGCCCGGGCGCGAGCGTTGCGTTCGGCGGCCTGCGTTGCGCGGCGCCGCCCCGCCCTTGGTCGAACTCTATAGTGCAGGTTATAGATTAAGCGATTCTTGAGCCAAGATTAATGTTGGATGAGTTTTTGGGTGGCGGTGGGGAAGGGGAGAGGTGTCCTTCTGGATAGCTAGCAGCGAGGTCTAATACTTTCCCGAGAAGTGAACGAGCCAAATCGGACCCCCGAAGCATCGACACTTTTCGGGTGCCGTTTCCTGCGGCTTTGATGCCAGAATCCTGCGTTTATGCCGTTGAAAAATGCGGATGCTCCAGGGGTCCAAAAACAGACGTTCACTTCGCGGAAAAGTATTAGACCTCGATAGCGGGGGATGGGGTACCGGTGTAAAACGGCGTCAATGGTTGGTCGAGCAGGCGGTTTCTCCATTGATGTCCGCACGGCATGTGACACTTGCCCTGCCGCCCTGCTCTGCCGCGGCGGCATGTGTTTGAACAACGACCCTCTAAGGAGTTCGATATTGATGAGCGACAACACCAAGCATCTCGCAAAGAAATGCGTTAAGGACGCGGGGCCATGCCTCGCGCTGTGCGTGGCCGGCGCAGCGGTCGCGCTGTTGGCAGTTCTGGGGCCGTTTGACGCGCTCCGAAGTGCCAGTTCTCTGCATGTTTGCATGGCCCTTGCCGGTGCCATGATGACCGGCGGCGTGCTCGACCTGATTTTTTGGGTGTTTGACCCGTTTGGATGGAAGAACGAGGGGTAAGCCCTAAGGGATGGAAGGGCTGGAACGGCTGGCTTAGTGATCGTGCAGAATGTGGCTAGCGACTTACAGGGAAGTGGTGATCCGATGACGGTCTATGTGACGGGCGACGTCCACGGCGGCCTCGACATGCAAAAGCTCCGCGACTGGGAGCTTGGGGATAGCCTGACGGGCGACGACTATCTGATTGTCGCGGGCGACTTCGGCTTTCCATGGGATTTCTCTGCCGAGGAATGTGTCGATATCGCCTGGCTGGAGTCGCGCCCCTATACCGTGCTGTTCGTCGACGGCAACCACGAGCGTTTCGATCACTGGGCGGAGCGCCCCATGGAGTTGTGGCACGGTGGGCTGACGCAGCGCCTGTCGGATACCTCTCCCATACGGCGCCTGACGCGCGGCGAGGTTTTTGAGCTCGATGGCTCAACGGTCTTTACCATGGGCGGCGCCACGAGCGTGGACAAGGAATATCGCATTCCGTATTCCAGCTGGTGGCCGCAGGAATTGCCGGGCGAGCGCAACTTTGAGGAGGCGCGGACAAAGCTCGACAGCGTGGGCTGGAAGGTCGACTACGTGATCACCCACACCTGCTCTACGCGCATGCTTTCGCCCACGCTTTATCCGGCACCCGGCTGGAATTGCCCTAGTGTTGATCGACTTACGGCATTTTTCGATGAGCTGGAAGATCGCTTGGACTACAAGCGCTGGTACTACGGGCATTTTCATCGGGATGCCAACCCGGCCGAACGCCACACCGTGCTCTACGACTGCATCGTTCGGTTGGGCGACAAACTCCAGCCCTGGGATGTCGCGTAGAGGCGGGGTGACTGGCTACTCGGCCGTTATGGTGATGTTCTCCCGGTGCGCGCGGATGACGT
This sequence comes from uncultured Collinsella sp., assembly GCA_900554255.1. Taxonomy (GTDB): domain Bacteria; phylum Actinomycetota; class Coriobacteriia; order Coriobacteriales; family Coriobacteriaceae; genus Collinsella. Next base: position 6,025 of record USGN01000034.1, read on the forward strand.
CCCAGCTAAAGTGCTCGACCAGCTGCTCGGCAGAGCGCGGCGTGGTGTCCGGCGCGATGCCTGTTTGTCCGGCGAGCCAGCCCAGCAGTGCCTCGGGTGTGCCAAAGTGGGTGCGGAGCTCGCCCAGGTCCAGATCGCGATCGCGCTTGGAAAGACGACGGCCGTCCGGCGACATGAGCAGCGGAATATGTGCGTAGTGCGGCGTGGGAAGTCCCAGCAGATGTTGCAGGTAGATTTGGCGCGGCGTGGAGCCCAGCAGGTCGCATCCGCGCACGACCTCGGTAATACCCATGGCGGCGTCATCGACCACCACGGCCAGCTGATAGGCAAACACGCCGTCGCTGCGGCGCACCAAAAAGTCGCCGCACTCGGTGGCGAGCGCCTCGCATTGGGCACCATACGTGCGGTCCACAAATTCGATCACGTCGCCCGCGAGGTCATCGACGGCGGGCACGCGCAGGCGCGTGGCCGGAGCGCGCAGGGCACTGCGGCGGGCGATTTCTTCGGCAGAAAGCCCTCGGCAGGCGCCGCGGTAGATGGGCGTGCCGTCGCTGGCGTGTGGCGCGCTTGCGGTGTGGAGCTCGGCGCGCGTGCAAAAACAGGGGTAGGTGAGGCCGGCGTCCTGCAGCTGGCGCAGGGCGTCCTCGTACAGATCCAGGCGATCGTGCTGGTAGTAGGGGCCTTCGTCCCACTCAAGCCCTAGCCAAGCCAGGTCGTCAATCAGTTGAGCGGCAAGTTCCGGGCGCTTGCAGCGATCGTCCAGGTCTTCGATGCGCAACACGATGCTGCCGCCCTGGCTGCGGGCCGAAAGCCACGCACACAGGCAGCTGAACACGTTGCCCAGGTGCATGCGGCCCGAGGGCGACGGGGCAAAGCGGCCCACGGCGGGCGCGAGGGCGGGGGTGAGCTTGCTGTTGGGCGCCGTCGACGTGGTCACGGCGGGCGTTGCTATGTTGCGTGCGTTGATATCCATGCGGACGAGTATAGCGCGGGGTGCGGTGGGGGAGGCGTTGCCGTCGCTCGCAAGTTGCCGAGGACACGCACTGTGCGCGGCGGACACCGACTCAATACCTCGATTGCCGCCCGCCAGCTCAACCCCTTAAACGACAGAAACCCCGGCAGCTCTTCGCAACTGCCGGGGTTTCCGCGGAAAAGGGGGACATGATCCTCGAGCGAACGGCAAAGGGGCAAACCGTTTTCGCTCAACTGCTTTATGCCCCTCGGCTGGCGGCTCAATCAGCGCATGCCGCGCCCACACAAAGCCGCTACACCTGTGACGGAGCTGTGAAGTGGTATCTATCGTTGGTGCAGGACATGCCAAGGAGTGTCCTAAACTGCCGGCAGATAAGGAACGTCCCTAAGTGCCAGGCTCGGGTGGGACTTTTGTCCCATTTGGCGCTCCGGTCGCCTAGATATTCGTCATGTGTGCCCGTAAACGTGGGACAATGGCGCTGTTGGTATCGCAGACAAAGGATGTGCCTATGAACGCCCCCGTTGCCAAGACCTGTCGGCAGCGTCGCCTATTCGCGCGATTTGCTTCCGTCTGCGCACTCGTCGCGCTTGCATTGCTGCTACTGCCCGCCGCCGCGCACGCCGACGGCTATTCCATGACCCAAACCTATATCGGTGCCACGGTCGAGGCCGATGGATCGCTGACCGTTGTCGAGGGACGTCAGTTTGATTTCGACGACGACATCAACGGCGTGTATTGGGAGATCAATACGGGCACCAACCAGCAGGGCGGCGCGGCGGGCGTCGACGTGCTGAGCGTCGAGGAAGAGGACACCGCGTTCAACAAAGTCGATAGCGCAAACAAGGGTGACTCTGGCGTCTACACGGTCGAGCAGTCCGACGGCGGCGTAAAGATCAAGGTTTTCAGCCCCCACGAGAGCGGCGATAGCGTGATCTATTACGTGAGCTACACCATGACCGGTGCGGTCATGAACTGGGCCGATACCGCTGAGCTCTACTGGAAATTTGTAGGTGACGGCTGGTCCGCGGATTCCGACGATGTCGAGATGGAAGTGTACTTCGCAAATGCCGCTGCCGGGACGGCGGCCGTCAAGGGCGATAACTTCCGCGCATGGGGCCACGGTCCGCTGACGGGCGACGTGTCACTCGATGAGGACGAGCCCATGGTCACCTATACCATTCCCTGCGTGCATCAGGGCGAATTCGCCGAGGCGCGCATCGCCTTCCCCAGCGACTGGGTGCCATGGCTTTCCGCCTCGAGCGAGGAGCGCATGTCAACGATCCTGGGCGAAGAGAAGGCGTGGGCCGACGAAGCTAACGTCCGCCGCGCTCACGCTTGCATGATTGCCAATGTACTTGCCGTACTAAGTGTTGTCGCGGCGGTGGCCTTTACCGGCACAATCGTTGTGCTCAAGCTGCGCCGCTGCAAGCCCAAGCCGCTTTTCCAGGACGAATATTTCCGCGATGTGCCTTCGGCCGACCATCCCGCCGTGCTTTCGGCCCTCATGAGCTGGAACGAGGTGCCCGATCAGGCATATATCGCCACGCTCATGAAGCTTACTGACGACCGTGTGATCAAGCTGGAGCAGGCGACCGTGACCAAGGCCAAGAAGGGTCTGTTGGGGCGTGAAAAAGAAGAGCAGACGTATCGCGTGACGGTGAGTGATGCGGGTTGGAAGTCGGCCAAGGGCATTGACCACATGGTGCTCAAGGTCTTCTTTGCCGGTGCTAAGCCCGACGAGAACGGCGATCGCTCGCGCACGTTTGACGAGCTGCAGCACTACGTTAAACAGCACGCTACGCCCGTGGGGGACAAGCTCGAGGACTATCAGAACACCGTTAAGGGCAAGCTGGCCGATAGCGAGTACGTTGCCTCGGACGGCATTGTCGCAATGGTGTTCTGCCTGGTTCTTGGTATTCTGATCGCCTTTGTTCCCATGGGATCCATTTTCTTTACCGACGGCGCACAGGCGAACATTATCGCCGCGGTTATCTCGGCGCCGATTGTGCTGGTGGGTATTGGCGTGGGCCTTACGTTCCGCCGCTTTACGCCGGAGGGCGCCGAGGTGGCGGCTCGCTGCAAGGCGCTTAAGCATTGGCTCGAGGACTTCACGCGCTTAAAGGAAGCCGTCCCGGGCGACCTGGTGCTGTGGAACAAGCTGCTGGTGATGGGAGCGGCGCTGGGCGTTTCGAAGGAAGTCCTGCGTCAGCTTGCCGAGGCTGTTCCTCCCGAGGTGCGCGAGGCCGACGGTTTCTACGACAATTACCCCTGCTACTGGTGGTACTACCATCATTACGGTATCGATTCGCCGCTCGATTCATTTAACAATGTGTATCACGAGAGCATCCGTGAGCTGGCTTCGAGTTCCGATAGCTCGAGCGGCGGCGGAGGCGGCGGCAACTCAGGCGGTCACCGTACCACTCCGGAAACCGGTGGCCCGGGAATAACCATTAATCCGGAAGAAGTGCCGCTGGCATCCCTTCCAGATACACCTGTTTTCATTGACGAAGA
>USGN01000035.1 GCA_900554255.1 uncultured Collinsella sp.
CGGGCGCACCCGAGCGAAGTGCTTGGGTAATCGATTCGCGATCGTTATAGAGCTGTGTTCCGTTGAGCCCCAGCTGCCACGCACCGCCTGTCATAAACGACCACTCGGTGGCACCGGTGGGGGCGTAGTTGCCGGCTTCGGCCAGTGCGCATATATCGACCGGCGTCTTATCGGTGTGGCCGGTCTTAAAGATATAGACCATGGTGAGGCAAGTGGGACCGCAAGCGTTTTCGCGAATAGGGCAGCTCCGACCATGCGGGGTCAATTTGGTAGATGTGGGGCATGGCGCCGGCCTGCCATTGCGAGCGTGGGGTCGAGAACGCAAAGGAGTAACCGGGCGCGACGGGAGCTTTAAGCAGCTTGTCTTCGGCAGTGGGCTCAAGACCGGCTGATCCGTGGGAGATACAGGATCCCAAAAACACAAAGACGAGGCAGGCGGCGATGGAGCAAAGCGTAAGGCGTAGGCGGCGGGCCGGAAGCGCGTGGCTTGTGGCGTGCGACGCAGGGTGAGGGGCGGAATTGCCGCGATCGCGTTGAGGTCGCGAAAAGGAGCGCTTGACGTAGTAGTCGGTCTTACGGCGATCGTAGCGACGTGGCTGCGATGTGTCGGTCTGGCGTTGGCGTGTGCTCGTACTCACGCGGTCTGACTGCTGCACGGTACGGCTTTGTTGCCGCGAAGAAGCCCCGGGCTGCTCTTGGGGGCGCTGCGGGTTGTCGTTGTCGGAGGTGCTTCTGGGCGTTGGTGTGGTGCGGCCGGCAAGGCGCACGCTTTGTGGCCGTTGGTCGCCGTCATTGTATCCGTATGCCATTCGAATCACCTTGCCTCATGTGTAACTTGTCTATCCTACATAAAAAGATGCACGACACATGGGCATGTGCGCCAAAAGCCTGACAAATGGTATGAACGTTGCCGCGCCGCGCGCCAAGCGCCACGGCAACAGGTATTCAAAAGCAGACAAGATGAAAGCGTCCAAGACGAATGACGTCTCCCGCCGTTCGTCCCAAAAACGGTGCCGCTCGTTTTGCAGTTCTGCCTTCGGTCGAGCTACAAGCGGAGCTGCTGCGCCAAGGCCGTATCTTAAAGCCACGAAATAAAAGAGCGCGGCAAAACAGACCGCGCAAGGGGTGACGTCAAGGGGCGTCAAAAAGGAAAGGAGGGGAACAATGGCGGACAAGAACGCAGAAGTTGCAGTCGAGGATAACGGCGGCATGAAGAAAACGCTTTCGCTCTGGAACTTCTTCACCATCGGTTTCGGTGCCATTATCGGTACCGGTTGGGTTCTGCAGGTCGGCGACTGGATGGTCGTGGGCGGCGGTCCCGTTCCCGCTATGATCGCATTCCTCTTGGGTGCAATCTTCCTCGTGCCCGTCGGAGCTGTTTTCGGTGAGCTCACGGCTGCTATCCCCATCTCGGGCGGCATCGTCGAGTATGTCGACCGTAGCTTTGGCCGTACGCTGAGCTACATCACCGGATGGCTTTTGGCCCTGGGCAACGGCATCCTGTGCCCGTGGGAGGCCATCGCCATTTCGACCCTCGTGTCCGAGATGTTCGGCAGCCTGCCCGGTCTTGAGTGGCTGCGCGCCGTCAAGCTCTACACCATCCTGGGCGCCGACGTTTACCTGTTCCCGACGCTGATCGCGCTCGGCTTTGCAGCCTACGTCATCTTCCTCAACTTCCGCGGTGCCAGCTCGGCTGCCAAGCTCCAGGCCTTCCTGACCAAGGCCCTGCTCTGCGGCATGCTGCTCGCCATGGGCGTCTCGCTGTTCACCGGCTCGCCGGACAATGCCATGCCCGTGTTCTCCCAGGTCACCGGCGCTGGCGGCGGCAAGGCCGCTACCGAGAGCTCCAGCCTGTTTGCCGGCATCGTGTCGGTCCTGGTTCTGACCCCGTTCTTCTACGCCGGTTTCGACACCATTCCTCAGCAGGCTGAGGAAGCAGCCGAGGGCCTCAACTGGAACAAGTTCGGCAAGATCATCTCCCTGGCCCTGCTGGCCGCCGGCGGCTTCTACATGGTCTGCATCTACTCGTTCGGCACCATCCTCGACTGGCATGAGTTTGTTAAGAGCCCGGTTCCCGCGCTTGCCTGCCTCAAGGGCATCAACATGCTTCTGTACCTGGCCATGCTCGTCATCGCCACGCTTGGACCCATGGGCCCGATGAACTCCTTCTACGGCGCCACGAGCCGCATCATGCTCGCCATGGGCCGCAAGGGCCAGCTGCCCGAGCAGTTCGCCGAGGTCGACCCCAAGTCTGGCGCTCCCAAGCTCGCCTGCGTCGTTCTGGGCGTCATCACCGTCATCGGTCCGTTCCTGGGCAAGAACATGCTCATCCCTCTGACCAACGTGTCGGCTCTCGCCTTCATCTTCTCCTGCGGTATGGTCGCCCTCGCCTGCCTGCGCATGCGCTTCACCGAGCCCGACCTGCCTCGTCCCTACGAGGTGCCCGGCGGCAAGTTTGGCATCGGCCTCGCTATCGCTGCCTGCGTCATCATCATCGGCCTGCTCGTGATTCCGTTCTCTCCCGCCTCCCTCAACATGGTGGAGTGGAGCATCGTGATCGGCTGGTTGGCTATTGGTCTGGCCCTCATGGCTTTCACCAATTCCCGCAAAAAGTAACGCCGAGCCGGGGCGGATCGGGTGCGCGGGACCCTCTCTTCCGTGCACCGAACCCGGCGCCACTTGGGTAGCTTTGTGAGGCCTTAACCCAACACGGCCTCGCCCACTATATGGATCCATAAGGAGGAACCATGTCCACTAAGTATGCAATCGTTGGCGGCAAGCTCATCGACGGTACCGGTGCCGAGCCGGTCGAGAACTCCCTCGTTCTCGTCGACGACAACGGCAAGATCGAGTACGCCGGTGCTATGCAGGACCTTCCCGAGGGCGTTGAGGTTATCGACGCCGCTGGCAAGACCGTCCTTCCCGGCCTGATCGACACCCACCTGCACTTCTCGGGCAACCTGACCGACGATGACACCGATTGGGTCATGCAGCCGCTCCTCGAGAAGCAGGCCGTCGCCGTCAAGCAGGCCTACGACTGCCTCACCCACGGCCTCACCACCGTCTGCGAAATCGGCCGCTTTGGTATCCAGATCCGTGACTGCATCGACAAGGGCGTCTTTAAGGGCCCGCGCGTTCTGGCCACTGGTCTGGGCTTCTGCCGTGTTGCCGGCCACGGCGACTCCCACCACTGCAGCCAGGAGCTCAACAAGGAATCGCACCCCTGGGGCGATCAGGTCGACGGTCCTTGGGATCTGCGCAAGGCCGTCCGCCGTCGCCTGCGTGAGAACCCCGATGCCATCAAGATCTGGGCTACCGGTGGCGGCATCTGGCGCTGGGACTCCGGTCGCGACCAGCACTATTGCTCCGAGGAGATCCAGGCCGTGGTCGAAGAGGCAAAGATGGTCGGCATCCCCGTGTGGAGCCACTGCTACAACAACCACGCCGCTGCCTACGATTCCGTTCGCTTTGGCTGCGAGCAGCTGATTCACGGCTTCGATATCGATGAGCGCACCATGGACCTCATGGCCGAGCAGGGCACCTTCTTCACTCCGACGATCGCCTTCCTGCCCACCTGGTACGCCACCTATCCGCCCGTCTACGTTCCCGAGCTGCACGACAAGTACGAGGGCACCCTGGTCGAGAAGGAGCTGCAGCGCAACTACGACTGCCTGCGCGAGGCCAAGAAGCGCGGCGTCGTCATGACGATCGGCTCCGACTCCTTCTCCTTCGTCACCCCGTACGGCACCTGCTCCATCGAGGAGATGTACGAGTTCGTCGACAAGATCGGCTTCACCCCGGTCGAGACCATCACCTGCGCCACCCTCAACGGTGCCAAGATGTGCCACATCGAGGACGAGACCGGTTCCATCGAGGCCGGCAAGTGCGCCGACCTGCTGGTCGTCAACGGTGACGTCGCCGCCGACATCCACGTGCTCAACACCGACAACATGGACGTCATCATGAAGGACGGCTGGATCGTCGAGGCGGGCACCTTTGGCGAGGCCAACAAATACAGCGCCTAAACTACCGTTCATCGACGACTGGATGTAAAACACAGTATTTGATTGCATAATGCAATGGAGAGGGTCGCTTGCGGCCCTCTTTATTGCTATGGGGTGCGTCGGTAAGAAGGAGATGACGGTGGATCTCAATAGGCTGATTCTGGGCAAGAGCTACAACTCTACCAAGGTCTTTCGTACCGCTCAGCATGTGGTCCAGGCCATCCTGCTCGGTGTTGTCGTTCCGGCGCTTATCCTGCTGCTTATCTGGGATTTAACCGATAACCCCAATCCCGTTCCGGGCGTTGTCGTTATTGCCGGCATGGTCATGCTGTGCTTCTTTTTCTCGTATGTCTTTGTGGTCCCCGACGACCTCACATCGAGTGCAACCGACCGTACGCTCGCCATCGCATCAAAAATATTCGCCTACACGTCGCGCGGCCTTACGCCCGAAGCGGCCTTGGGCGCCTCTAAAATCATCCTGTCCGAGACCATCGCCTCTGCCATCTGCTTTACCGACGGCAAGCAGGTGTTGGCAAGCTGGGGCGAGGACTCGGCAAAGTGCCCTGCCGGCACCCCGGTCGTGCTCAAGACAACGCTCAGTGTGATTGAGACGGGCGAGCAGAGTGTGTTTTCGCGTGACACCTCCAATGAGACGGGCGGTTATTTTCCCCGTCTGCGCGCCGGCATTGTCGCGCCGCTTACCGTGCGCGGGCATTGCGTGGGCACACTCGAGCTGTATTACCCTCGCCTGAGCAGCATCGATATGCGCCAGACGGCCCTTGCCTCGGGTTTTGCCGACCTAATTTCCACGCAGCTCGCCAGCTTTGAGCTCGAGCGCCAGGACGAGCTCACAGCCCGCGTTGAGCTTCGCGCCCTGCAGTCGCAGGTCGACCCGCATTTTCTATTCAATACCATTAGCACGATCGTGTCGCTCGTTCGAACCGAGCCCGACAAGGCGCGATCGCTGCTGATCGACTTTTCCAACTACTATCGTCAGACGCTTTCTGACTCCGATACGCTCACCACGCTCGAGCACGAGGTGGAACAGGGCACTCGTTATATCAATCTTATGCAGGCCCGGTATGGCGACGGCCGTCTGCGCGTTTCGGTCGACATCGACTTTGAGGTGCGCGACAGCCTGGTACCGCCGTTTATCTTGCAGCCGCTGCTCGAAAACTGCATCAAGCATGCGCAGCGCGAGATCGAGCCGCTTTCTATTCGTGTTAGGGCTTTTGAGACCGATGACGGCTTGGAGATCATCGTCGAAGATGACGGCATCGGGATGAGCGAAGAAGTCTGCGCGCATCTGTTTGAGCAGCATCGCCGAGAGGAACCCGAGAGCATTACCGCCGACGGCTCCGTCAAGCGAGGTTGCGGCCTGGCGCTCTTCAACGTGCTTCAGCGCATCCATTTCTTTTACGGAGAAGATTCTGGTATGCGCGTGAAGTCCCAGGAGGGCGTGGGAACGCAGGTCATCGTCGAGCTGAACGGCGAGCCGCATGAGCCTGCGCCGTTGACGGCGTAGCACGCGGTTGGATTGAGAGAAAAAGAGGGGAAGCACATATGTCCGAAGGCTGGAACATCTTGGTGGTTGATGACGAGCCTCCCATTAGGGCTGAGCTACGCTATCTGTTGGAAAAGGATACGCGTGTGGGTCAGATTGCCGAGGCGGGCAATGTCACCGAAGCCGTGGAGTCGATTCTGTCGAACAAGCCCGACGTGCTGTTTTTAGACATTACCATGCCCGGTCGCTCGGGAATTGAGCTTGCCGAGACCCTGCAAAACCTAAAGAGGCCGCCGGTCGTGGTGTTTGTGACGGCATTTGCCGAGTATGCGGCCGATGCCTATAACCTCGATGCTGTCGATTACGTCGTCAAACCGGTCGAGGATGCCCGCCTGTCAAAGGCGCTCGACAAGATCGAGACTGCCCTGGGCGCTCGCCGTGTCGTCCATGCTCCGCGCCAGCCTTTGCGCCTGACGGTGGATCGCGGGGGCAAAAAGGTGTTCATTCCCGCCGCAGACGTCTGCTACTTTGAGGCGCGCGCCGATTTTTGCAACGCCGTCTGTGCCGATGGAACGTATCTGATCAATGAATCGATTTCCTCGCTCGAGCGCCGCTTGGCCTCCGAGGGCTTTATCCGCGTCCACCGCAGCTATCTGGTCAATTTGGAAGACGTGCACAATGTCGAGATCGGCTCCACGGGCCTGATGGAGCTCAGGCTCGACCGTGTGAGCTCGACGGTGCCCGTGTCCCGTCGTCGCGCTGCCGAGGTCAAATCGCACTTGGGGCTAGCGTAAGGGTCGGTGTGCCATCGTTTGCCGTTACAGGTTTGGCATGACTGTGCGGTGGGCATAATGGATTGCATCGAATGAAATCGAAAGGATTATTATGCCCGCGCTCATTACGCATCATCTGTTTGGCGAGGAAAGCATCGACCGTCTTCCGCAGGGCGTTATCACGTCCGACGAGGAGCGCATCGCCTTTATCCTGGGAAACCAAGGTCCCGACCCGTTTTTCTTCCACATGCTCACGCCGCGCATCTCCGACTGCATGTCGCTTGCTCAGGTCATGCACCGCTCGCGCATGTCGCGCCAATTCTCGTGCCTGCGCGACGGCGTGTCGCACCTGCAGCCGCGCGATGCCAATCTGGGTCGCGCCTTTGCGCTGGGCCTGCTGTCTCATTACGTGCTCGACCGCAACGCCCATCCCTTTGTCTACGAGCAGCAGTTTGGCATTGTCGAGTCCGATCCCGAGCTCGAGGCTTCGGGCAGTCAAGTTCATGCCGTGCTCGAAAGCGACCTGGACGTGCTGATGCTGCAGCTCAAGCGCGATGGGGCTACGGTCGAGGATTATCCGCCGGCGGGCGAGATCGTCACTACCGACCGCATCAATCGCGTTGCCGGTGTGCTGATGAGCTATGTTGCCGGACGCGTGTACGGCATCGATATCCCGGTGGGAGAGTACGGCGGCGCCGTAGCCGACATGCAGCTGCTCTACCGCACTATCGAGCCCGCCGGTTCGGCCAAGACGCGCGCGATTGCCCTGCTCGAGGGCTTGGTGCACGATTACTCGCTGCTCGACGGCCTTGCTCATCGCGTGACGACGGAGTTGCCCGAGCGCACCGGTAACCTGGGCCATCTGACATGGAAGAATCCCTTTACCGACGAGGTCTCGAACGAGAGTTTCCCCGAGGTCTTTGACCGCGTACTGCTCGATTACGAGCTCACCGTCGCCCGCTTTATCGAGACCGGCGATATGGAAGCCGTGACCAACCACGTCAATTACAGCGGTCGCATGCTCGGCGCCGACGAAGAGTTCGACCGCGAGGAGTAGGGCTCGTGCGTGCCCCTTTGCCGAATCCTTACCGGCGGTTCTGGACAATTGGGGTACGATGAACTAACTGCATATCGGGCGAATACGAAGGGGCCCTGTCCATGAAATACACCAAGCTCGAGCGTAACTGGGTTATGTATGATGTGGGCAATTCGGCCCTCGTGCTGCTCAATACCTCGGTGGTGCCCATTTACTTTAACGCCATCAATACCGGCGCTTCCTCGGCCGACCTGGTGGTCGCCTGGGGCAACGCGCAGACGATTGCCTCGCTGGTCATTGCCATGCTCATGCCCATTCTGGGCGCGCTTGCCGATTACGCCGGCAACAAGATCAAGTTCTTCTTGGGCTTCTTCCTCACGGGCCTGGTTCTTTGCCTGGCGCAGGCTATCCCCATGTCCGCCATGGCATTTTTGACCGTGTACGTGCTGTGCACCATCGGCCTTAACTCTTCTATGACGTTCTACGACGCCATGCTGCCCGACATTACCACCGACGAGCGCATGGACGCCGTGTCCAGCTCGGGCTATGCCTGGGGCTACATCGGTTCCACCGTGCCGTTCATCATCTGCCTGGCGCTTATCATGGGTGGCCCCGCTCTTGGCGTCCCCACCATGCTGGCAACGCGTCTGTCGTTTGTCATCACCGGTGCCTGGTGGCTCATCTTTACCCTGCCGCTCATTCGCACCTATAAGCAAAAGTACGGTCGCGAGCGCGGTCCCGAGGACACCATCGGCCACATCGTGGGCGGCGTGTTCTCCGAGGTCGGACACACCATGCGCGAGATCGCCCACAACAAGACCGTGCTGGTCTACATGATCGCGTTCTTCTTCTACATCGACGGTGTGCACACGGTCATTTCCATGGCAACCAGCTACGGCTCGGCTTTGGGCATCGATTCGACGCAGTTGGTGCTGGCGCTGCTCGTTACGCAGTTTGTTGCTTTTCCGTCTGCCATCATCTACGGCAAGCTCGCCGGTCGCGTGGGCACACTCAATATGATCTTGGTGGCCGTCGCCGCCTATATGGGCATCGTGCTCTTTGCCGCGTTTTTCTTAAAGACCGCCTTTGAGTTCTGGGTGCTCGCCATTTTGGTCGGCCTGTTCCAAGGCGGCATCCAGGCGCTCTCGCGCAGCGAATTCGGCAAGCTCATCCCCAAGGAACACGCCAACGAGTACTACGGCTTCTTCGATATCTTTGGCCGTTACGCAAGCGTTATGGGCACCTTCCTGGTGTCGGTTGTCACCTCGCTGACCGGCAACCCGTCGCTGGGCGTCCTTTCTATTGGCGTTCTGCTGGTTGTTGGCTTTGTGCTGCTGGTCCGTCTGTCCCGCATGGCTCAGGCGGCGGCGTAAGGCAACCGGGCTCAGTACAGCAATTGTGCCTATCTGCAGTACTCTTTTGGAAGTGGCCGCATAAATCATTCTGACTTCCGAACAATGTTTAGCCCAAGTGGGTATGATGGAATCAGCTAGGTCGCGGGGCGTCGCCTGTGTTTGGCGGCGTCCCGTTTTTGTGTTGCAGGGAGGGTAAGGCATGAACGCCACAGTCGTGATTCCAACGTATTGGGCGGGCGATGACGCTTGCGCAAACGCCCCTGGCACCTATGACCATTCGACGCGACTCAACGCCGACAATCCCGAACTCGACCGCTGCCTGGCCTCGCTTGAGCAGGTACGTGACATCCCGCGCATCATCCTTTTGGTGGTCTGTCCCGTTTCTGCCACAGCCGATGTGTCGCTGCACGTGCGCGAGATTGTCGACGCGCATCCCACGCTCAAGGTCACCGTTGTCACCAACACCCAGGCCTCGCGCATTGCAGACCGGGTTGCTCAGATCGCGCCCAAGGGTTCGGGCGAGTGCGTGAGCCTGCGAGGCTACGGTGCCATCCGCAACATGGGGCTAGCCTGTGCCGCTGTGCTGGGGCATGACGCGGTTATCTTTTTGGATGACGATGAGACTGTCATCGACGCCGACTTTATGAAGCGCGCGACCTATGCGTTGGGGCAGCAGACGCGTCAGGGCTTGCCGATCTTGGTCAAGAGCGGTTATTTCTACGATCGCGACGGCTCGCCGCTGGCTCCCACGGACAAGGCGGGCATCTGCCATCGTTGGTGGACCAAGCG
>USGN01000036.1 GCA_900554255.1 uncultured Collinsella sp.
CTTCGCCTGCGGGATCGCTCGACTACCAAGTGCCCTGCCGGCACTCGCGGGTAGCCGCGGCACCAAAAAGCGCCCGTGCGCTCGATGGATTCGGATGCCCGACAGAGGCTCCTTATGGCTGCTTCCTTCCGGACCTGACCAGATTCGGAACATGTCGTCATCCGAACCCATCGAACGCGCTAGGCGCTCGGTATATCTTACCTGCTCCCGCCCGCCAGAGCAAGGTAGCTAATTTGGGACGGAGCTTTTTTGACTACTTTTGCAGCCCGATTGCCAGAGCAGCCAATGAGTAGTCAAAATAGTCCCATCCCAAAATGACCGGCTTGGTGCCGCACCACAGAAAGGACCTATCTACTACGTTTAGGCCGCAAGGGTCAACCATAGCCGGCTTTTTCGAAAATCGGCAAGCTTTCTACCTGCGGTTTTGTTTTTGCAAATTCCGGGATGGTCGAGGGTGGCCGGTTTAACGTAGTAGATGGCCGCATTTCGTGGCAAACGGTCCGACCAAAGACCCAAGGCAGCCAACCTCGAATGGCCATTCTCGAAGTTGCGGTGGAATACGGACTGAATTGGCCCCTTAAAGGCAAAAACGCTCCGTATTTCACCGCGACTTATCGAGGGGATGGGTTTTAGATACGGCCAAGGTCGTAGGATCGAGCGGCCGCTTCGCCGGCGCAGATGAGGTTGGTTGTGGCTTCTTGCGAATCGAGTGCCCGCTCCAGGTCCATGGGCTTGCGGCAGATCGGCAAAACCAAGTCAATACCCTGCCCATATACCGCATCCAGGTTGACAGCGCGACCGCCCACGACGGCGACCACCGGCTTGCCATATCGCTTGGCGCGGCGAGCCACACCCACCGGTGCCTTACCGGCGGCGGATTGCTCATCCATATTGCCCTCACCCGTTATGACCAGGTCGGCATCGCGCACGCGCTCGTCAAACCCCACGAGATCGAGCACCGTCTCCACACCCGAGCGCAGCTTCGCCCCGAGCGCCAGCAGCGCCGCGCCCAAGCCACCGGCAGCGCCCGCGCCGGGCACGCCGAGCACCGAGCCAAATGTCCGTGCGCCCTCGGGTGTGCGCAACAAACCCTGGGCTCGAGCTCCGGCAATCGCAGCGTCGAGCAAGCGACCGTAGCCGACCATCCAGCTGTCGTACCTGCGCAGTACCTCGGCATCATCCGCCGGCAGACCCTTCTGTCCGCCGAACACCGCAAGCGCGCCGCGACGCCCTACGAGCGGATTCTCGACATCCGAAAGCACAACGATACGAGCGCCATCCAAAGCCTGCAGCGCGGGCGCCAAATCAACGCTCGCCACCCGCTCAAGGCCAGCAAGACCGGGGGCGACATCGCAGCCCTGATCATCGACCACACGCGCGCCCAACGCCTGCAGCATGCCGGCGCCACCGTCGTTGGTGGCACTGCCGCCCAGACCAATATAGATAGTCTTTGCCCCGGCACGAACCGCACGGAGCATGAGCTCGCCCACGCCATAGGTTGTAGCAGCCAGCGCCGCCGACTCCGTGCAAGGTGAGTACCCAATGCCCGCGGCTTCGGCCATCTCAATAACAGCCGACTCGCGCTCGCCGTCCACTAACATCCGGGCAGGCACACGCTCGCCAAAGGGGCCTGCTACCTCGCAGGTCACAAGCTCGCCACCGCAGGCAGCAACGGCATCGAGCGTTCCCTCGCCACCATCTGCCAGCGGCAATGCGCACACCTCGGCATCGGGCCAAACGCGGCGCACGCCTTCGGCAACCGCCGCCTCCGCCTGCGCGCTCGAAACGCTGCCCTTAAAGGAGTCGATCGCCAACAGCACACGGCGAGGTCGGCGGCACGCAGGATCAAAGTCAACCGCCGTGCCAGCATCCTCACCGGCACCTGCAAGCGCTGCGGCGTGAGCGGCGTGTGCTTCAAGATCGGCCCCACAACCGCAATCAGCGCCGCCCGCTCCGCGCAGACCGCCAAAATAGCTACTCAGCAGCTCGCGGCATTCATCCGCCAGGACCCCAGCCGTCACGTTAAACCGATGATTCAGGCGCGAATCGGCATTCAGGTCATACAGCGAACCCAGTGCGCCGGCCTTGGCATCAGCCGCGCCATACACGCAGCGTCCGACGCGCGCGTTGACCATAAGGCCCGCACACATGCAGCAGGGCTCGAGCGTCACGTAGACCGTGCAATCGGAAAGGCGCCAGCGACCGAGCGACCGAGCGGCAGCGCACAAGGCCGCAAACTCGGCATGAGCCGAAGGATCCTGATCGAGCTCGCGCCGATTGTGCGCCCTCGCGACGATCTCGCCGTCGCGCACCACTACGGCTCCGATGGGCACCTCGCCCACCGCCGCGGCGGCTCGCGCCTCCGCCAGCGCCTCGCGCATGAACTTCTCGTCGATTTCGGTGATCGTCATCGTTCGCCTTCCCTGTTGCAAATTCAAAACGATGCTATCATTACGACTCACGGAGAGATGGCAGAGCGGTTGAATGCGGCGGTCTTGAAAACCGTTGAGCGCGAGAGCGTTCCGGGGGTTCGAATCCCCCTCTCTCCGCCACCTTAGTGATCCACCGGTGTCATGGTCCGCTCAAACAGCGCATCGACCACATCGGCTATCTCAGGTCGACGCTCAAGATTGTGGCCCGATTCCCACCATATCGTGAAAAGTCGAATAATACCGCCGGCGACAAACTCAGACGTCGTCTCGAGTGACACGGGGGCCAGGGCATCCTCGGCAAGCACGTTCATCACACGCTCGCGGATGGAGCGGGCAATGCGGTCGCAAATAACGTTGGTCAACATGCCCGACATGCTGCTTGCCAAAATGTTATCCATGAGCTGCTCGTGCGCCAGAATCAAATCCATGGCATCGTCCAAAATCGCGTGCCGAAGCGCGCGCACGTCCTCGGCAGACACTGCGCCGGCCTCATCGGGCTGTTTTTGCGGCAAGCCCGACATGAGCTCATCGATATAAAAGGCGAAGTAATCGTTCTTGTCGCGAAAGTGCTTGTAGAACGTCGTGCGGCGAATCATGGCGCGGTCGCACAGCATGGCAACCGTCAGGTCCTCAAAACGATGCTCCTCGAGAAGCTCGGTGAAGGCATCGAACAGGGCGCGGTAGGTTTTCTTAATGCGAAGGTCCACTGGTATCGCCATCCTCAGGGCAAAGACAACACTCGTCAATCTGTCGCATATCTTACACCTGTATCGCCCACCCCCTGGCGAATGGCCTCACCTTGGTGGAAACATAACGCTTACCGGAAAGTTCGGTATCGCCAAAGGTTGCGGGTATACTAGTAGCGTTATACCAACGGCAGCTGGCGCATGCCGCCGCGGCCTTTCGAAACGGAGACATCATGATTACCGTCATCATCGGCATCGTTGTTGTCATTGTGATTGTCTGCGCCATCGCCGGCATCTACAACAACATGGTCACCAAGCGCAATCGCATCGATAACGCCTGGCAGAACATCGACACGCAGCTGCAGCGCCGCAACGACCTGATCCCCAACCTGGTGGAGACCGTCAAGGGCTACGCCAAGCACGAGCAGGACACGCTCGCCGCCGTGGTCAGCGCGCGCAACACCGCCGTGAGCGCCACCACCCCTGAGGCCAAGATGGAAGCCGACAACGTGCTGACCGGTGCGCTGCGCCAGCTCTTTGCCGTAGCTGAGGCCTACCCCGACCTTAAGGCAAACACCAACTTTACGCAGCTTCAGGCATCGCTCGAGGATACCGAGAACAAGATTAGCTATGCACGCCAAAGCTACAACGACTGCGTGCTCAGCTACAACAACGCCATCCAGACGTTCCCGGCTGTTATCTTTGCCGGCATCTTCCAGTTTAAGGAGCGTCAGGGCTTCGAGGCCGCCGAGGCAACCCGCCAGGCACCGACCGTCAAGTTCTAGTAGTTTGGCAGCGCATCCTTAATCGGCCAAATGCATAAACCGCCCCGTCGAATGCATACTTCGACGGGGCGGTTTCCTTTTTCGCGAAGGTCCCCCTCTAAGCGCCGTGCATTTTTAGGAGTATTCAACATAACCAAGAGCTTCGGGCGCTACGATAAATGCCAAAGACCGCGAATATCCCTGCAAATCAAACGCTGTCAGCCCGTAACCCCGCCCATCATCCGTAGAAAACATCGAGAAATCCCGATTTTTTGCCCGAGGTCGGTATGCAGGGGCCTTCGATTGCAGAATACTCGCAAAAATGCACGTCGCCACCACCCCCACATGGCGCGAACCAAAACAAAAGCGCGACCTTCCTTTCCGGCGCACTCCGCAGGACGAAAGAACCCTCGCCGCACGAAGTGCGCAGCGAGGGCTTCTTGCATGTCCGAGGACGCGCCGGGAGGGAACTTGCTCTCCACCCGGGCAGGTAAGACGAATTACGCGACGGTGTAAACCCAGTTGTGCTTGTCCTCGACAGCACCGGACTGGATGCCCGTCAGGGTCTCGCGGAGCTTCTTCATCACGGGGCCGATCTCGGTGTAGCCAGCCGGGAAGGTCACAGTCTCGTCGGCACCGTAGACCTTGTTGTCGATCTCGCCGACCGGGGAGATAACGGCAGCGGTGCCGCACAGACCGCACTCGACAAAGGTACCGGCCTTGACCTCGGCCCACTCGACGGGACGTTGGTCAACGGTCATGCCCAGGTCCTGAGCAACCTGAACGAGCGAACGACGGGTGATAGAGGGCAGGATGGAGTCGGTGTGCGACTGCGGAACGACGAGCGTGCCGTCCTCCTTCACGAACAGGACGTTGGCGCCACCGGTCTCCTCGACATAGGTGCGGGACTCGGAATCGAGATACAGGTTCTCGGCATAGCCCTCGCGGTGAGCCTCCATCGTGGGCTTGAGGGACATGGCGTAGTTCAGGCCGGCCTTGATGTTGCCGGTGCCATGCGGTGCTGCACGGTCATACTCGGAAACGCGCAGCTTGACGGGCTTGAGGCCACCCTTAAAGTACGGACCGACCGGGGTCACGAGAATGCGGAACGTGTACTCAGGAGCGGGAGCCACGCCGATCACGTCACCGGAGCCGATCATAAACGGACGCACGTACAGGGTCGCGCCGGAACCGAAGGGCGGAACCCAGGCGGCGTTGGCAGAAACGACCTGCTTGACGGCCTCAACGAACTTGTCCTTGGGAAACGGGGGCATCTCGAGGCGCTGGGCAGAGTTATACATACGCTCAGCGTTCATGTCGGGACGGAAGCAGACGATGCTGCCGTCCTCGGCGGTGTAGGCCTTCAGGCCCTCAAAGACCTCCTGGCAGTAATGGAAGATACCGCCGCACTCGGAGACATGCAGGGTGTGGTCGGTGGTCAGGCCGCCCTCGTCCCACTCGCCATCCTTCCAATGAGCCTCGTAGCTGTAATCGGTCTTCATGTAGCCAAAGCCGAGGCTACCCCAATCGATATCCTTCTTCTCGACAGTCATATGTCGCTCCTTACATACACAGTTGCATACTCGCGAACCCGCACGCAAGGACCGAGGCCGACCGCGTCGCAACGTCGCACGCCCGGAGCGTAGAGCCGGACGGGACACGCGAGCAGCATCAAAGCCGATGGCACGTCGATTCGCATGCACGAGATTGTACTCCCCGCACGCGTCTGATAAAACGCTTTTCTTTAACTAAGTAAAGTATTTTCATTTGACCGAAGCAAAAAGGCCCGCCACCGTAAGCGGTGACGGGCCTCAACTGTACGGTCTGCGCGCTGGCTCGAGCTAGGCGTTCTATTTACCCAGCTTGGCCTTAACCAGACCGACCACGGTCGGGATGATCGACACGGCAACGATGCCGATAATCAGCAGCTCAAAGTGCTCCTGCACAAAGGGAATGCCGCCAAAGAAGTAGCCCAGCAGCGTAAAGACCGTCGACCAGGTAATGCCGCCCAGCACGTTAAAGACGACAAAGTTGCGCCAGTGCATGCCGCCCATGCCAGCGATAAAGGGCACAAAGGTGCGGATAAACGGGAAGAAGCGACCCAGGAAGATGGCCAGGTGACCCCACTTGTCCAAGAAGTCCTCGGACTTTTTGATGCGCTCGGGCGTCATGGCCTTAACCTTGCCCGAAGCGATGATCTTGCGGCCAAAGAAGTGACCGATCATAAAGTTGCACTGATCGCCCAAAATGGCAGCGGCCCATGCGGTGGCCAGAAGCGCCACGATGTTAAAGCCGCCGTTGTGGGCAAAGAAACCCGAGGCGAACAGCAGCGAATCACCGGGAAGGAACGGGAAGAACACCACGCCCGTCTCGATAAAGATGATCAGGAACACGCAGCCGTAGGCCATAAGCGGGCCGGCGGCGATCCAGCTGGCGATCGCGGTGCGCGGGTCCTTAAGCAGCTCGGCAATAAAATTGATGAAACCCATGAAGTAAAACCTCTCAGTTGTGGGCGCGGATACGTCCAAGTTGACCAGTATACGGTTGCGGTGCCCCCTCGTGCGCAACCCCACAAAAGCATGACTCCATTACCAGCAAGTTTGCATAACTGACACTTGTAGCGCAAAGCCGCCAAGATTGTCCTTTTTAATCCCTAGCGAATCGCTATACTTTATTGAATCGCATTGCCATGGCGCTAAGGGAGGGCGGCCGGTGAGCTTTATCAATACCATTCGCGAGGACATCAAGACCGTCCAGGCGCAGGACCCCGCCGCGCAAAACGGTCTGGTCATCTTTCTTTCCTATCCTGGCCTGCACGCCAAGTGGAACCACGTGCCCGAGCACTGGCTGTGGGAGCACGGTCATCGCTCGCTCGCCCGCGTGCTCTCGCAAATCACCCGCCACATCACCGGCGTCGAGATTCACCCTGCCGCGCAGATTGGCAAGCACTTCTTTATCGACCACGCCATGGGCGTCGTTATCGGCGAGACCACCATTGTGGGCGACAACTGCGTGCTCTATCAGGGCGTCACGCTCGGCGGCACCGGCAACGAGACCGGCAAGCGTCACCCCACCCTGGGCAACAATGTCACGGTGGGCACGGGCGCCAAGGTGCTCGGCAACATCCGCATCGGCAACAACGTCAAGATCGGCGGCAACTCGGTCGTCGTCAAGGACGTGCCCGACAACTGCACCGTCGTGGGCGTGCCCGGGCGCATCATCAAGCGCAACGGCTGCCGCGTGTTCGAGGAGAGCTTCGACGCCAAGCAGCATCGCGAGTACATGCCCGACGATGCCGCCGAGCAGAGCGCCCTCAACCGTCAGGGCATCACCGAGAACGCCCGCCGCGTCAAAGAACTCGAGCGAGAGGTGGCCGAGCTCAAAGCCCTCGTCGCCAAGCTCGTGGACGAACGCTAGGAACGCAAGCGGCACAAAACGACATCGGCATCAACGCAAGAAGGCGCGCCAGGGAATCCGCCCCCGGCGTGCCTTCTTTTCGATGTGACATGCGGGACTGTCCCCTTGTCACCTTATGCGAACTGGCTTAGGTAGAGGTCGGCATAAGCGCCCTCGGCAGCCAGCAGCTCCTTGTGCGTACCCTGCTCGATGATATTGCCGTGATCCATGACCAGGATGAGATCGGCATCGACGATCGTCGACAGACGGTGCGCGATCACAAAGCTCGTGCGCCCGCGCATAAGCGCGTCCATGGCACGGCCGATGGCAAGCTCGGTGCGCGTGTCCACGCTTGAGGTCGCCTCGTCCAGGATGAGAATCGCCGGGTTGTTGAGCAGCACGCGCGCAATGGTCAGCAGCTGGCGTTGGCCCTGACTAATGCTCTCGGCATCGTTAGCCACACGCGTGTCGTAGCCCTGCGGCATAGTGCGCACGAAAAAGTCGACCTGCGCGGCACGAGCGGCGGCCACGATCTCCTCGCGCGTTGCCTCGGGGCAGCCGTAGGCGATGTTTTCGGCAATCGTGCCGTCGAACAGCCAGGCGTCTTGCAGCACCATGCCAAACTGCTGACGTAGCTCGCCGCGGTCCATGCGGCTCGTGTCCACGCCGTCGAGCGTAATACGCCCGCCGTCAATCTCGTAAAAGCGCATGAGCAGGTTGATGAGCGTGGTCTTGCCCGCACCCGTGGTTCCCACCACGGCGATCTTCTGACCTGGTTCGGCGATAAACGACACGTCGCGCATAAGCGGCTTGTCGGGCGAATAGCCAAAGCGCACATGCTCAAAAGCGACGCGGCCCTCAACGCGACCCGGCAGCTTGGCAGCCTCGTCCGGCAGCGGATCGGCCTCCATCTCGGACTCGTCGAGCAGGTCGAACACGCGTTCTGCGCTCGCCAGCGCGCTCTGCAGCGAGTTAAAGGTAAACGACAGCTGCGTCATGGGTTCGGACGCCTCGTAGATAAACTGGAAGAACGCCTGGAACACGCCGACGGTCATGTGACCGGCGACCAGCATGCTACAGCCCACCAGCGCGATCACGATCTGCGCCAAACGGCCGATAAAGCGCACCGCAGGGCCGACGGCATTGATCATAAAGTCAGCCTTGGTACTCACGCGCGCTAGCTCCCTCGAGGCCTCATGCACTTCGGCAGAACTCTGGCGCTCGCGGTTAAACGCGCGAATCACCAGACGGCCCGAATAGCCCTCCTCGACCGCACTCGTAATCTTGGACACCCACTCCTGGCGCTCGCCCGTCACATCGTGTGTGCGGCGCGACACGACCTTCGTCACCAGCAGCGAAAGTGCCGTAAAGAACAAAAAGACAAGCGTGAGCGGCACGCTAAACACGAACATCACGCTCACGGCGCCCACCACGGTACCGATCGACACCAGAAGCTGCAGCAAGCCGCGCTGCATGCTCTCGGACATCTTGTCCAAGTCGTTGGTCGCACGGCTGACGACCTCGCCGGGACGATGCGCGTCAAAGTAGGCAAGCGGCAGACGGTTGAGCTTTTGTGCGATGCGGTTGCGTAGGCGCAGGTTGAGGCGCTCGGCAACGCTCGACATCAAAAAGCTCTGGAGTGCGTAGAACGAGGCGGCGGCCGTCCAGATCATAAAGTAGATGAAGATAGTCCTGCCGCAGTTCTCCCAGGTGATGCTGAAGGTGGTGTCGTTGGCAAACGCCAGCTTCACGTGTCCCCACAGTTCATCGATGACGCGGGCGCTGTACGCCGGCGCCGCGGTGTTAAAGATGACATAGAACACGATGCTCGCGAACACGAGGTAAAAGCGCCAGTGATCGCCGGAGGCCTCGCTCCACAGACGGCGCACCGTCGCCCAGGTGTCGCTGGGTTTCTCGTCCTCGTCGTCCACATCGCGCATGCGCTCTGCCTCAGCGCGGGCGCGTTCGTCCTCGGCGCGTTCGTTTTCCTCGTAGAGCGCTTGACGGCGAGCCTCGCGCTCGGCTGCAGCCTTGGCGGCATCGTCCAGACCGGGCGCGACCGCCGGCTCCTCAGCCGTCCCCACTACCACGGCGTCATCAACGACGCCCTGTTTCTTGAACTCCTCGGTCATGCTACTC
>USGN01000037.1 GCA_900554255.1 uncultured Collinsella sp.
AGCCAGTGGGATTGCGGTAGCCTTATTTCAAACGCCCGACTGACGTTTTTTGCCAAAATCGGGAAAAGCATCGGATGTTGTGATGGTTTTTCTACCACTCGACCGGGTGGAATCGCTTTCTTGCGCACGAAGGTGTGCGGACCCGTGGGCAGGGGAATAAGGTTGGTTATCCGACTCCATTGGAGGTCTCATGGACCTGCCGATCGTCCTGTCCCATAAGACTGCCTGGCTGTACCACAACGTGGCGCGCCCGTCCGAGCCGCTCTCGCGAGCAAGCAGCCTATACGATGAGGACTCGCTTGCTAACGAGGCGGAGCCGACCGCGAGCCTGCCCAAATTGGGACTCGATACCAAGGGGCTGAGGGCTTCAACGGCAGTTGGGATCGTTACCGACTATCTGGTTTCGCTCGGTATTCCACGAGAAGAGCTCGATCATATCGACACGCTCGTCAACTTCGATTTTGAGCGCTCGACGCCGGCTTGATTTAGGTGCCACGTGTTTGGGGCGCCGGTACCTCCAGGCCATCTTATCGAGGTGGCGGAGGGCCTTCTAGTGGTTGATGAGGCCATGTGTTTTGTCCAGGCGGGTTCGTGGATGAGCGAGCCCGAGCAGCTGGAATATGGGTATGAAATCTGCGCCCGTTACCATTTGAATCATCTGTCGACAGGCGATTATATCGAGATGGGGCAGAGGCACACCGTTGCCGACTTGATTGTTTATTGCAACGAGAACCGATCTCGTCAGGGGGCTATACGCGCGGCCGCCGTGCTCAAGCGCGTGCACGATGGCGCGCGATCGCCTATGGAGACAGCCACCGCAATCATGGTCGTAGCGAAACGTTCCCAGGGAGGGTTGGGATATGCCAAGATCGAGCTCAACCATCGGGTCGATGTTCCCAACGAGTTCAAGTATCTCGCAAAGGCCGGGTATTTCGAGATCGATGTATATGCGCCTGCAAGCGGTACAGGGATTGAATACAACGGCTCGGACCATCTTGATAAACAGCGCAGCGCGTCGGATGCGGAGCGTATGACCGTGCTGAGCGCGCTGGGCTTTAGGATGATCGTCCTCACCGGGACTCAGTTTGCCCACCAGCTGCAATTGCACCGGGCGATGAACGCCATCGCGCTCGCTATGGGCCTTAAGTGCGACCGAAGCGAAGCGTTCCAGAAACGTCAAAACGACCTGCGAGAATTCGTGATTCGACACTGGGACGGCGGCCTTTAGGGGCGTTTTGGTCCTTCTACGGGGTGCCGTGGGCAGGCAAGCCATCACAACATTCAACGTTTTTTGCCAAAAACGGGAAAAGCATCGAATGTTGTGATGGTCTGTGTTGAGGATGGGCTCGGGAAGCCGGTTTTGCTCGAAGCGACCTGTCCTGTCGTACGGGTGTCGGCATGATTCTCTCGTGGGGTATTATGTTTTCCGAAGAATAAAACGCCGCGTGAGGGGAAGGCTGCGTGGACGGGCGCGTGCAACATGACGGCTTTGGCCGCGATATCAACTACCTGCGCATTGCCGTTACCGACAAGTGCAACTTCCGCTGCATTTACTGCATGCCGGCCGATGGCGTGGTGCCCCGTGCGCACGACGAGCTGCTCAGCGCCGAGGAAATCGCCCGCTTTGTGCGCTTGGTGGCGGGGGAGGGCATTCGCCGCGTGCGCCTGACGGGTGGCGAGCCGCTGGTCAGCCGCCGTATCATCCCGCTCATTCGCGACATCCGCGCGATTCCGCAGATCGAAGACATCTCGCTCACCACCAACGGCGCCCTGCTGCCCAAGCTAGCGCCGCAGCTCAAGGATGCCGGGCTTAACCGCGTCAACATTTCGCTCGACACACTCGACCCCGAGCTGTTTGGAAAGATCACGCGCCTGGGTCGACTCGAGCAGACCATGGCCGGCGTCGACGCGGCGCTGGCTTGGGGCTTTGAGCCCGTTAAGGTCAACTGCGTTGTGGTGCGCCGGCTCAACCAGGATGTGGCAGCCCTCGCGCAGCTCACGCTCGACCGCCCCATCCACCTGCGCTTTATCGAATACATGCCCATCGGCGACGAGCGCACCAGCTCGCATTGCGCTGTGGACCCGCATGCGCCCGCGCTCAATCCCGAGCTGTGGGACGTGAGCGATACCGTGCCGAGCGACGAGCTGCGGGCGCGCATCAATGCCGGGGCCACCGCGGCGGGACTGGGCGAGCTCGAGCCGCTCGACATCAACGACGCTCCTGCTGGTGCGGGCCCTGCGCGCTATTGGCACTTTCCGGGTGCGGCGGGAACGGTTGGCTTCATCAGCGCCATGTCCAACCATTTTTGCGCGAATTGCAACCGCCTGCGCCTGACGGCCGACGGAAACGTGCGTCCGTGCCTGTTCAGCGATGCCGAGTATTCGGTGCGCGACGCCTTGCGCCGTGGTGATGATATGCAGGTACTTTCGATTTGGCGCGATGCCGTGGCCCACAAACCGCAGGAACACGCGATAATTGAGGGCACGCAACGATTTATGTCCCAAATCGGAGGATGATCATATGGCCAAGAGCAGGTACGCCGATGCCACCAAGGCCGCTCGCAGGGCCGCGATGTCTGCCCACAAAGCCACGGCTGCGGCGAATGCTGGTAACGCCGACGCGTCCGCGCAGCCGTCTGCCAGCGCTGCCACCGAGCCCGCCCGCGACGCCCGTCGTGACGAGTTGACGCACGTGGACGCCAAGGGCGAGGTACGCATGGTTGACGTGTCCGACAAGGCCGAGACCCATCGCATTGCCATCGCCGAGGGTACCATCCTCATGCATCCCGAGACGCAGGCCATGGTGCTGCAGGACCGCGCCAAAAAGGGCGACGTGCTTGCCTGCGCGCGCGTGGCGGGCATCATGGCCATCAAACGCACGAGCGACATCATCCCCATGTGCCATCCGCTGCTCATTACCAAGAGCAAGTGCGACATTGCGCCCATCGCTGCGGCGGGGACGCCGGCCGAGGACGTGCCCGAGGGCTGGGCGCCGGCGCGCGCGGACGGGCAGGTTGGCTTTCACGTACTGGTTACGGCCGGCGTGACGGGCAAGACGGGTATCGAGATGGAGGCCCTGACCGGCGCGAGTGCCGCGTGTCTGACCATCTACGACATGTGCAAGGCCGTCGATCGCGGCATGGAGATCGTCGACGTGCGCCTGCTGCACAAGGAGGGCGGCCGCTCGGGCATGTGGGATCGTGCCGAGCGTCAGGCCGCTGCTGTTGAGGCCGTGGCCGCTGACGGTGCCACACTCACAAGCGCGCCCGTCGCCGTCGCGCCCGTAGCTCCTACTCCGGCTGTCCCCGCGATCGCGTTTATCGGCTACCAAAACTCGGGCAAGACCACGCTCGTCGAGAAGGTCATTGCCGAGCTCACCCGCCGCGGCCTGCGCGTGGGTTCGCTCAAGCATCACGGGCACCACGGCTTTGATATCGATGTGCCCGCTAAGGACACCTGGCGTCATCACCAGGCCGGATCCAAGCACGTGGGCCTCATCTGCGCCACGCGCTGGGCGGAGTACGCCGACACGCGTGAGGAGGACGAGATGCCCGCGCGCGAGCTGCTGTCGCGTTACAACGATGTCGACGTGGTGATCATCGAGGGCTACAAGACCGAGGGCTTCGACAACATCGTCGTCGCGCGCTCCGGTGTCGACCGTCTGCGCGGCAAGAGCTCGCTCGACCTGGTCGACGGTCACACGCTGGCCCTTGCCTGCAACGAAGCCCTGGCGCGTCAGGCCTTCGACGCCGGCTTTGCGACCCGAGCCATCAACATCAACGACGCCCGAGCCATCTGCGACCTGATTCAAGATTATCTGGCCTAAAACCTGCCAAATAGGGACAGGTTTTTTGGCAGGTTTTATCTGGGCAAACGTCATTTCCACCACAATGGGGACAGGCACCTTTGTGGTGGTCGGGACTTCCAAGCCATCACAACATTCGATGAAAATCTCGATTTTGACGAAAAGCGTCGAATGTTGTGATGCTTTTCGTTTCGGACGGGATGCTTTTCGTTGTGGGCGGGACGGTTTTCGTTGTGGGCGGGACGGTTTTCGCTATGGACGGTGCGGTTTCGCTGCAGAACCGCCAGCCCGCCGCCTGCCAACTGCCGCCCGCGTTACGTTTTCGCTGCATTTAGGTAAAGCATCTGCTCCAAGCGGCGTTGCCTTGTATACTAGAGCGGTTTAACTGTTATGCGGAAGGGAGCGCCTATGGCACTCAGCGAGAAAGACGTGCGCGGCATCGCCGAGTACGCAAAGATCGCACTGACCGATGACGAGCTCACCCAGATGACGTCCTACCTGAACGACGCCGTCCAGATGCTCGAGCCCGTCTTGCAATATGACTTGCCCGACGTGGAGCCCACGTTCCATCCCATCGGAAGCCTGTCCAACGTGATGGGCGATGACCTGCGCGAGCCCGAGCGCGACCTGCCGCTCGACGTCGCGCTGGAAAACGCCGGCAGCGCGCGCGACCGCTACTTCCGCGTGCCGTCCATTTTGGGAGAGGGGGAGAGCGAGTAATGGCGCTAAGCTTCGATTCCCTTACCGCCGCTCAGATCGCCGCGGGCGTTGCCGCCGGCGACTTTACCGCTACCGAGGTGGCCCAGGCCTCCCTTGCCGCCATCGAGGCGCGCGAGGGCGGGGTCCAGGCATTCCTGCAGGTGGCGCCCGAGCTTGCGCTCGAGGCCGCTGCGCGCGTGGATGCCGACCGCGCCGCAGGCAAGCCGCTGCCCCCGCTCGCGGGCGTGCCGCTGGCCATTAAGGACAACATGAACCTCGTGGGCACGCGCACCACCTGTGCTTCCCGCATGCTCGAGAACTACCAGAGCGCCTACACCGCCACCTGCGTCCAGCGCATGCTCGATGCCGGCTGCCTGCCTATGGGCAAGGCCAACATGGACGAGTTTGCCTTTGGTAGCTCCACCGAGAGCTCGGCGTTCCACCGCACCAACAACCCCTGGGATACCGAGCGCGTGCCCGGCGGCTCTTCGGGCGGTTCCGCTGCCGCCGTCGCCGCGGGCGAGGTCGCGCTCTCGCTGGGCTCGGACACCGGCGGCTCCATTCGCCAGCCGGCGTCGCTGTGCGGCGTGGTGGGCTTTAAGCCCACGTATGGCGCCGTGAGCCGTTACGGCGTGGTCGCCTTTGGCTCGTCGCTCGACCAGGTGGGCCCCTTTGGCCGCACGGTCGAGGATGTCGCGCTGGCCATGAACGCGCTTACCGGCGCGGGCCACGATCCGTACGACTGCACCAGCCAGGATTGTGCCGTCGACTTTACCGAGCACCTCAACGACAGCATCGAGGGCAAGCGCGTGGGCATCATCCCCGCGTTTATGGAGGCCGAGGGCCTGACGCCCGAGGTCAAGGTCGCTGTTCAGCGCGCCGCCCAGGAGCTGCAGAACCAGGGCGCCGAGCTGGTCGAGGTCGACCTGCCGCACCTGGACGCCGCCATCGCCGCCTACTACGTCATCGGCCCGGCCGAGGCGTTCTCCAACCTGGCACGTTTCGACGGCATTCGCTACGGCTATCAGGAGGAGGGCTGCGCCAACCTGTCCGACCAGAGTTCGCTCTCGCGCGCCCACGGCTTTGGTGCCGAGGCCAAGCGCCGCCAGATGCTCGGCGCCTACCTGCTGAGCTCGGGCGTGTACGACAAGTACTACTACGCTGCGCAAAAGGCCCGCACGCTCATCACGCAGGACTACGACGCCGCGTATGCCAAGGTGGACACCATCCTCATGCCTGCCTCGCCGCGTACGGCCTTTAAGTTTGGCGAGATCAGCGACCCCACGCAGATGTACCTTTCCGACCTGTACACCATCTCGCTCAACATTTGCGGCAACGGTGGCATCTCGGTGCCGCTGGGCCTGGGCGAGGATACTCAGCTGCCCGTTTCTGCCCAGCTGGTTGGTCCGGCCTTTAGGGACCGTCAGCTGCTCACGTTTGCCCGCGCCCTGGAGCGCGGCTTTGCCGATGCCGCTACGGGTGCGCCCGCGCTTTCCGTCGCGCCCGATTTTGCCGGGAAGGGGGGCGAGCTGTAATGAAGGAGCTTTCCGAGGTCCTGCAGGATTGGGAGGCCGTGATCGGCCTGGAGATCCATACCGAGCTCACCGCACTCGATACCAAGATGTTCTGCAACTGCAAGCTCAGCCACGATGACGAGCCCAACGCCAACGTGTGCCCGGTGTGCCTGGGCCTGCCCGGTGCGCTGCCGGTGCCCAACAAGCGCGCCATCGAGAGCATCGTCAAGGCCGGCCTCGCCACCAACTGCGAGATCCAGCGCCACTCGATGTTCTACCGCAAGCACTACTTCTATCCCGATATGGCCAAGAACTTTCAGACCACGCAGGGTCCGGTCGCCTTTGCCATGTACGGTCACCTGGATCTGGACGTGACCGGTCGCGGTGCCGCCGAGCGCCCCGACTGCGCGTTTGGCGAGGCCGAGGCCCAGAGCCTGGCGAGCGCCTCGGCCAACGCCGAGGGCCTGTCCACGTCCATGACGTCGACCATGCGAGAGGGCAACCAGCGCGCCGGCCACCTGGCCAGCTACGATGCGTCCAACCTGCAGATGCCCGAGCGCCGCGAGGACGGCTCCTACACGGTGCCCATCCGCATCCTGCGCATCCACATGGAGGAGGACGCTGCCAAGATGGTGCACGTGGGCGGTGCCGAGGGCCGCATTACCGCTGCGGCCGAGTCGCTCGTCGACTACAACCGCTGCGGCACGCCGTTGATCGAGCTCGTTACCGAGCCCGATCTGCGCACGCCCGAGGAGGCCCGCCTGTTTATGGAGAAGCTCCGTCGCATCTTTGTGACGCTGGGCATTTCCGACTGCTCCATGGAGAAGGGTTCCATGCGCTGCGACGGCAACGTGTCGCTGCGTCGCCGTGGCGAGACCAAGCTGGGCACCAAGACCGAGCTCAAGAACCTCAACTCGTTCAAGAGCCTGCACGACGGTCTTGCCTACGAGATTTGCCGCCAGGCCGAGGTGCTCGAGGAGGGCGGCATCATCTATCAGGAGACCCGCCACTGGGAGCCCAGCCGCAAGCGCACCGTGGTCATGCGTGTGAAGGAGACGGCCGACGACTATCGCCTGTTCCCCGACCCCGACCTGGCTCCGTTCGACCTGGACGACGAGTTTATCGACCGCTGCCGTGGCGAGATTCCCGAGCTGCCCGATGCCAAGCGCGCCCGTTTTGAGGCCGACTTTGGCATTAAGGCCGCCGATGCCGAGCAGATCGCCGGCGACCCCGAGTTTGCCGAGTTCTTTGAGGCCGCTGCTGCCGGTATGGCCGGCAAGGAGGCCCAGACGGTCGCGAACCTGCTGGTCAACGAGATGATTGCTTATCTTAAGGGCGCGGGCGTGTCGCTTGCCGAGTCCGGCATTGCGCCGGCTCAGGTGGCAGCGCTGGCCAAGCTGCTGGCGACCGATGTCATCAGCTCCAACCAAGCGCACGAGGTCTTTGAGGCCATGGCCCAGACCGGCGACGACCCCAACAAGATCGTCGACGAGCGCGGTATGCGTCAGGTGAGCGATGCCGGCGCGCTGCAGCCGATCGTGGACGAGGTGCTGGCGAACTGTGCCGATCAGGCGCAGCAGTATCGTGACGGCAACCAGAAGGTCATCGGCTTTTTGGTGGGCCAGTGCATGAAGGCGAGCCGCGGCAAGGGCAATCCGAAGCTCTTCAACGAGCTGCTGAGAACGTCGCTCTCGTAAGCGGAAACCGAGGGGCCGGGCGCAGGGCCTTGCCTCTCAATTTCGGACAGTCCTGACTCACGACGGAGGCGCCACTGGCGCCTCCTGTTCGTGCGGAACTCATATCGAGTAAAGGTCCGGGGCCTCGCTACGGGGCAGCCTGGGATGGTTATTAGAGATGCAGCACGCGGTCGCGGATCTCCTCGGTTCGACCCTGGTTCCAGAACTGGGTACCGATGTAGCCGCACGTACGACGAGCGACATTCATCTTCTCCTGGTCGCGGTTGCCGCAGTTGGGGCACTCCCACACCAGCTTGCCATCGTCCTCGACAATCTTGATCTCACCGTCGTAGCCGCACACCTGGCAGTAGTCGCTCTTGGTGTTGAGCTCGGCGTACATGATGTTGTCGTAGATGTACTGCATCACGCGAATGACAGCCTTGAGGTTGTCCTGCATGTTGGGAACCTCGACGTAGGAGATGGCGCCGCCCGGCGAAAGCTGCTGGAACATGCCCTCAAACTTAAGCTTATCGAAGGCATCGATCTCCTCGGACACGTGAACATGGTAGCTATTGGTGATATAGCCCTTGTCCGTCACGCCCGGAATGATGCCAAAACGGCGCTGCAGGCACTTGGCGAACTTGTACGTCGTCGACTCCAGCGGCGTACCGTACAGCGAGAAGTCGATGTTGGTGGCCGCCTTCCACTCGGCGCACTTATCGTTCATGTGCTGCATGACCTCCATGGCGAACGGAGTGCCCTCGGCGTCGGTGTGGCTGTGGCCCGTCATGTACCTAACGCACTCATACAGACCGGCGTAACCCAGGCTGATGGTGGAATAGCCGCCCACGAGCAGCTTATCGATCGTCTCGCCCTTCTTAAGGCGTGCCAGGGCGCCGTACTGCCAAAGAATCGGCGCGGCATCCGAAAGCGTGCCCATCAGGCGCTCATGGCGGCACAGCAGAGCGCGGTGACACAGCTCAAGGCGCTCGTCGAAGATCTTCCAGAACTTGTCCATGTCCTGGTGCGAGCTCAGTGCGACATCAGGCAGGTTGATGGTCACAACGCCCTGGTTAAAGCGACCATAGTACTTGGGCTTGTTCGGGTCGTAGTTCAGCGCGTTGGCAACATTGTTAAAGCCGTTGCCCGAGCGGTCGGGCGTCAGGAAGCTGCGACAACCCATGCAGGTGTAGCAATCGCCATTGCCCGCGGTCTCACCCTTCGAAAGCTTAAGCTCGCGCATCTTCTTCTCGGAGATGTAGTCGGGCACCATGCGCTTGGCGGTGCACTTGGCAGCCAGCTGGGTCAGGTAGAAGTACGGGGAATCCTCGTGAACGTTATCGTCCTCGAGTACATAGATAAGCTTGGGGAATGCCGGGGTAATCCACACGCCGGCCTCGTTCTTAACGCCCTCATAGCGCTGGCGAAGCGTCTCCTCCACGATCATGGCAAGATCGTGCTTCTCCTGGGCCGAGCGGGCCTCGTTGAGGTACATGAAGACCGTCACGAATGGTGCCTGGCCGTTGGTGGTCATAAGGGTCACGACCTGATACTGAATCGTCTGGACGCCGCGACGGATCTCGTCACGCAGACGGTCCTCTACGACCTCACGCACCTTCTCTGCGGGAGCGGAAACACCGAGCTCCTCAAGCTCGCGGGCAACCTCGCCGCGAATCTTCTGGCGGCTCACCTCGACGAACGGGGCAAGATGGGTCAGCGA
>USGN01000038.1 GCA_900554255.1 uncultured Collinsella sp.
TCCCGCGAAGAGTGTCCCCAACGACTAGTCATTCAAGAACGTCCCCAATGACTAGTCGTTTAAGAACGTCCCCAATGACTAGGCGATGGCGGCCATGATGGTGCGGGCGACGCCGTCGTGGTCGTTATCGTATTCGGTGATGGCGTCGGCGGCCTCGCGGTCCTCGGGCTCGGCGTTGATCATGGCCATGCCATGGCCCGCTGCCTGCAGCATGGGGATGTCGTTGATGTTGTCGCCGAACGCCCAGGCGTCGGCGAGACGCTCGCCTAAGTGCTCGCATAGCCACGTGAGGGCCGTTCCCTTGGTGGCGCCCTCGCCCATGACCTCGATATTCATGGCGTACGAACGCGTGACCTCAATGCCTCCGAGCGTGTCGAGCTCCGCCGCGATGGCGTCGCGATCGGCCGGGTCGTGCCAGTACATGGCGATGCGTTCGAGCGTCTCGACCTCGTCGATCTTGCTGTCGATATCCATGTCGATCGGTGTTCGTGTGCGCTTGAGCGAAGCTGCGATGTGGGGGTCGCCGCCGCAGAACTCATCCAGGCGCGTGTAGAGCGAGCGGGGGAGGAAGCACCGCCCGTCCGCGAAGATATCGAAGGTGACGTCATGGCCGGCGGCAATGCTATGGACGCGGTGGGCGATGGCGCGGTCGAGCGGTCGGCTCAAAATGCGCGTAGCACGTGAGGTATCGGTGGGCGTACCGTCGTCGAGCTGCCAGACGCTGGCGCCGTTGGCGCAGACCGCGTAGTGTACGGCGGGGTGGGCGAGGATGGGCTCAAAGATGCCCGACAGCGGGCGCCCCGTGCAAGGCACAAACTCAATACCGCGGCGCGCGAGCTCGTCGAGCATTGCCCAGGTGGCGTCGCTCATCTGCTTATCGCTCGTCAGCAGCGTTCCATCCATGTCGGAAAACACAATCATTTGTTGCGATCCTTTCTACTGGCATAAAAAGCGTGGCCGAGGGCGGTGATGCCCTGGCCACGCTTGGGTTCTATAACGGTCCGCGTCCTAGCGATCGGCGAGCGGCTTGTACTCCAGCGGCTCGATAACCGGGCGATACGCGGGACGGATGATGCGATGCGCGCAGAAGAGCTCTTCCATGCGGTGCGCCGACCAGCCGGCCATGCGGGCAACGGCGAACAGCGGCGTAAAGAGCGTCTCGGGCACGCCGAGCATCTTGTAGATAAAGCCTGTGTACAGGTCGATGTTGGCGCAGATGGGCTTGGTCATGCCGTGATCGCGCATCACTTGCGGGGCCAGGCGCTCGATGCGCTCGATGAGCGCGAACTCATCGCCCAGGTCCTTCTTGGCGGCAAGCGTGCGCGCGTAACGGCGGCACACCTCGGCGCGCGGGTCGCTCAGCGTGTAGACGGCGTGGCCCATACCGTAGATGAGGCCCGTGCCGTCGAAGGCCTGCTTGTCGAGAATCTTGCCCAGATAGGTTGCGACCTCGTCCTCGTCCTCCCAATTGGAAACATGCGCGCGGATGTCCTCGTGCATGGACACGACCTTGGCGTTGGCGCCGCCGTGGCGTGGGCCCTTGAGCGAGCCGATGGCCGCGGCGTAGGCGGAGTACGGGTCGGTGGCCGAAGACGACAGCACGCGGCAAGCGAAGGTGGAGTTGTTGCCGCCGCCGTGCTCGGCATGCAGCATGAGCATCACGTCGAGCAGCATGGCCTCGTCGCGGGTGAATGCCATGCCGCCGCGCAGCACCTGCAGGATGGTCTCGGCGGTGGAGAGACCGGGCGTGGGGTGCGGCACGTGAACCTCGGAGCCGCGAAGCTTGGCAATCGAGGCCATGTGTGCGAAGGCGGCGATGCGCGGGAGACGTGCGAGCATGGAAATGGCGACGTCGATTTCGTGCTCGGGCGTGATCACGTCTGGTTCGGCATCGAAGGCGTAGAGCAGCAGCACGGCGCGCTGGAGCACGTTCATGATGCTCGACGACACCGTGGTCATGGGGAACTCTTTGACGTACTCGTCGCTCAGATGTCTAAAGGCACCTAGGCGCTCGCAGAAGCCGTCGAGCTCTTCCTTGTTGGGCAGCGAACCCGTGATAAGCAGATAGGCGACTTCCTCGTAGCCGTAGCGATTCTCGGCCTGGGCATTGTTGACCAGATCCTCGATGCTGTAGCCGCGAAGCGTGAGCTTGCCCTGATCGGGCACGACCTTTCCGTCGACCTTGTTGTAGCCGTGCACATCCGAGATGCGAGTGAGGCCCGCGACCACGCCCGAGCCGTCGGCATTGCGCAGGCCGCGCTTGACATTGTGCTCAACAAATAGGCCCTCGTCATAAGGGTCAGTCGGCAGGCCATAGTAGAGATTTTCGCTTTCGGGCGAAATCTGGCGGCTCGCTTCGTAATCCAAGACCAGGCGGCTCAGGTGGTCGTCGAAGCGGTAATAGATTTTCTTGGCGTCGTAGGCCATGCGCGCTCCTCTCCGGGCCGCATCGGGGTGACTTGCATGGGCATGCGCGCGTCAGGCTATCCCCAGCGGCTTGCTCGCTACAGGCGGTACATAAAGTTGAAGACGTCCTCGCGCTGGATGGACACGTTGACGCCCGAAAGCTCGCCGGCCTCGGCCAGCGCCTTCTGCAGCTCGGCGAAGTCGAGCTTGGACTCGGCGGTATCGGCCAGCATGGTCATGGTGAAGATGTCCTCGATAATGGACTGCGTGATGTCGCGGATGTCGACGTTGGCCTCGCCTAGGACACGGGTGACGCCGGCGACGATGCCGGGGCGGTTCTTGCCAAGGACGGTGATGACGATACGGGAGGACGAGATCTCGGCCATGGGAAACCCTTTCGCGTGATTGCGGCGCGCGCGGGGCGCTCCGCTACGGTACAGTGTTCATTATTGTACCTGTCTGGCGCCAAAAGGGGTGTGCTTACTGCGGCGTTACACGTCTGCAACATGGGTGAAGGCTCGTCGGGGTGCGTGCTCGCTGCGGTTGGCCACGCCGCCCTGCACAAAGACCGTGAACCTTTTGTGGGACGCGCGACGCCGTGGTACCATAGCCAAGTTTGTTGTCTTGGTCGGAAACCAAGACGCCTTATGCGCTGATCGGTAACCAGCGCCTGACCAATAAGGAGTCCTACCATGAAGCAGGGTATCCATCCCCAGTATGTCGAGTGCACGGTGACGTGCTCCTGCGGCAACACCTTCAAGACGCACGCTACCGTGTCCGAGATGAAGGTTGAGCTTTGCAACGAGTGCCACCCGTTCTACACCGGCCAGCAGAAGTTCGTCGACACCGGTGGACGCGTCCAGCGCTTCGCCGACAAGTTCGGTGGCGCCGCTGCCGCCCAGCTCAAGAAGGCCGAGGAGGCCAAGGCTGCCAAGGCTGCCAAGGCTGCTGAGGCCGAGGCCGCTCGCAAGGCCGCCGCTGAGGCTAAGGCTGCCGAGAAGGCTAAGCGTGCCGCTAAGTTCGCCGAGGAGGCTGCCAAGCAGGCTGCTGAGGCTCCCGCAGAGGCTCCCGTCGAGGAGGCCGCTGCCGAGGCCGAGACCACCGAGGCTGCTGAGTAAATAGCTCGCCGCGGAATCACTCGCATTCATGGCATGAGGGCCGTGCATCCATTTGGGTGCGCGGCCCTTTTCTATTGGTGAAACGAACCTGTTCCCATGGCACCAGATTGGTGCGAGGGGGCAGGTTCGTTTGCGCCAAATGGCAGAGAGACGGCGTTTGCCCAGATAAAACCTGCCAAAATAAACCTGTCCCTTTTTGGCAGGTTGGTCGTAGTTATTACGTGGCGGTCGAGGTCGACCGTATAGGCCGCGCCTTGTTTGGCTAAAGTACAATCATCTGTGTTTAACTCGCCCGCAGCTGCACGGCGTGGGCGATGGCCAAAAAGGAAAACCACATGGGATTCATGTCAAAGCTGCTGTCCTTTGGATCCGATAAGGACCTTAAGCGCTACTACAAGATCGTCGACCAGATCAACGGTCTTGAGCCCCAGTTTGAGAAGATGACCGAGGAGGAGCTCCGCGGCCAGACCGATAAGTTCCGCGAGCGTTACGCCAACGGCGAGTCGCTCGACGACATGCTCCCCGAGGCCTTTGCCACCGTGCGTGAGGCTTCCAAACGCACCATGGGTATGCGCCACTTTGACGTGCAGCTCATTGGCGCCATGGCACTGCACGAGGGCCACATCGCCGAGATGAAGACCGGCGAAGGTAAGACCCTCGTCTCCACCTTGGCCGGCTATCTCAACGCTATTGCCGGCAAGGGCGTGCACGTCGTTACTGTCAATGATTACCTTGCCAAGCGTGACTCCGAGTGGATGGGCCGCATCTATAAGTACCTGGGTATGACCGTCGGTCTGCTCCAGAACAACATGCCGCTCGAGCTCAAGCGCCCGGCCTACCAGGCAGACGTCACCTACGGCACCAACTCCGAGTTCGGTTTCGACTACCTGCGCGACAACATGGTCACCCGCCCCGAGCAGCGCGTACAGCGCGGCCACCATTACGCCATCGTCGACGAGGTCGACTCCATCCTGATCGACGAGGCCAGAACGCCGCTCATCATCTCGGGTGCCGGCACCAAGTCCGCCAGCACCTACAAGGACTTCGCGCGTGCCGTGCGCGGCCTGGAGCGCGGCGAGGACGTCTCGCACGACATGCTCACCGCTACCGAGGACGTGGAGCCCACGGGCGACTACGTCATGGACGAGGCCAAGCACACCATTGCCGCCACCGAGCGCGGCCTTAAGAAAATCGAGCGCCGCCTGGGTATCGATGACATCTATGCCGATCTCTCCGGCCAGCTGGTCAACCACCTGCAGCAGGCGCTGAAGGCCCAGTACATGTTCCATCGCGACAAGCAGTACGTGGTCACTAACGGCGAGGTCAAGATCGTCGACGAGTTCACCGGCCGCATTATGGAAGGCCGCCGCTATTCTGAGGGCCTGCACCAGGCCATCGAGGCCAAAGAGGGCGTGCTCGTACGCGAGGAGAACCAGACACTCGCCACCATCACCCTGCAGAACTACTTCCGTCTGTATGACAAGCTCTCCGGCATGACCGGCACGGCACTTACCGAGGATGCCGAGTTCCGCGAGATCTACAAGCTGCCCGTCGAGGTCATCCCCTCCAACAAGCCCGTTCAGCGTGTTGACCACGAGGACCTGGTGTACCGCACCATTCAGGCCAAGTACAACGCCGTCGCCGACGATGTCGAGCGACGTCACGCCAAGGGCCAGCCGGTCCTGGTGGGCACCGTCTCCATCGAGAGTTCCGAGAAGCTGTCCGCCGCCCTTACCAAGCGCGGCATCGCGCACGAGGTCCTCAACGCTAAGCATCACGAGCGCGAGGCCCACATCGTTGCCCAGGCCGGACGCTACGGCGCCGTGACCATCGCCACCAACATGGCCGGTCGTGGTACCGACATCCTGCTGGGCGGCAACCCCGACGAGCTGGTGCGCGAGCGCCTTGAGTACGAGGGCCTGACCATGGAGGACGTGACGCCCGAGCAGCTCGAGCAGTTTAACGCCGAGGCAAAGGAGACTTGCAAGGCCGAGCGCGAGCGCGTGCTTGCCGCCGGCGGCCTGACCGTCATCGGCACCGAGCGCCATGAGTCCCGTCGTATCGACAACCAGCTGCGCGGCCGTTCCGGCCGTCAGGGCGATCCGGGCGAGACCCAGTTCTACCTGTCGCTCGAGGACGACCTCATGCGCCTGTTCGGCGGCGACAAGATGGACCGCGTCTCCAAGATGATGGTCACGGCCGACATGGGCGACGACATGCCCATCCAGCACAAGATCATCTCCAAGGCCGTCGAGAGCGCCCAGCACAAGGTCGAGAGCATCAACTTCTCCATGCGTAAGAGCGTCCTTGAGTACGACGACGTCATGAACAAGCAGCGCCAGGTCATCTACGCCGAGCGCAATAAGATTCTGGACGGCAAGGACCTGACCGACCACATCACCGAGGTCATGCACGATACCGTCTACCGTTGCGTGCAGGAGTTCTGCACCAAGGACAGCCACGATGGCGAGCGCGACCTGGAGGGCCTGCGCAAGTGGGTTGTGGAGCTCACCGGCCACATCGATACGCCGAAGTTCCCCGACGAGGATTATGAGGCCCTGGCTGCCGATGTCCTGGCTTACGTAGAGAAGTGCTACAACATGAAGGCCGAGCGCTTGGGCGAGGACCTGATACGCGAGCTCAACACCCAGGTCATGCTGCGCGTCATCGATACCCGCTGGATGAACTACCTGCAGGAGATGGACTACCTCAAGACCGGCATCGGCCTGCGCGGCTTTGGCCAGCGCGACCCGCTGGTCGAGTACAAGACCGAGGCTTATGGCGCGTTCCAGATGCTCGTCGACACCATGTACGAGGATTACCTGCGCACCGTCCTGCGCATCGAGATCAAGGCCGCCCCGCAGGCCGTGGAGCACAAGGAGGACCCCGCGCTCGAGGGCGCGCGCTTCTCCGGTCCTGCCGAGGTCGATGGTGACAACGGCGACTCGGTGCTGCGCAAGCAGGCGCAGGTGCAGGCCCGCACGGCTGTCCAAGGCGGACCGGCTGCCGTCAACAACGGTGGCAAGGTGACCACCTATCGCAAGTCCGAGAGCGACGATCCGTACGTCAACGTGGGCCGCAACGACCCGTGCCCCTGCGGTAGCGGCAAGAAGTTTAAGTACTGCCACGGCAGGAATCGTTAATGGCTGAGGCTTTAGAGGTAACGCCCGCCGAGCTGGACGCGTTCGCGGACCGGCTCGGCGAGGTCGAGTCGTATCTCCATTTGGACGAAAAGCGCACGCGCGTGACTGAGCTCGAGGCTAAAAGCGTGGCCCCCGGCTTTTGGGATGATGCCGACGCTGCCCGTGCCACCATGGAGGAGATCGCGCGCACCAAGGAAGATATCGCTGCCGTGGACACCGCGCGTGGCGAGCTTTCCGATGCCCGCGCCGCGCTGGAGCTTGCCGAGGAGATGGGGGATGACCCCGACGCCGTCGCCCTTCGCGAGGAGGCTACAGCCACGGCTGAGCGCCTGGCCCGTGCCATCGATGAGCTTGAGCTTTCGAGCTGGTTTACCGGTGAGTTCGATCACGGCGATGCCATTGTGACTATCAAGCCCGGACAGGGTGGTCTGGAGGCCCAGGACTGGACCTTCATGCTCTTTAAGATGTACATGAAGTACTGCCAGCGTCGCGGCTGGAAGGTCACCATCAACGACTGTCCCGCAGCCGAGGTCATCGGCATCGACCGCGCGACCTTTACCGTCGAGGGCAAGGACGCATTTGGCATGCTGCGCGCCGAGGCCGGCGTCCACCGCTTGGTGCGCATCAGCCCCACCGACGACAAGAAGCGCCGCCAGACCACGTTTGCCGGCGTCGAGGTCATCCCCGTGCTACCCGATGATATCGACATCGAGATCAGTCCCGACGACATCCGCGTGGACGTGTACCACGCGAGCGGCCCGGGCGGTCAGGGCGTCAACACCACTGACTCCGCCGTGCGCGTGACGCATTTTCCCAGCGGCATTGTGGTCACCTGCCAAAACGAGCGCAGCCAGATCCAGAACAAGGCCGCGTGCATGCAGATCCTCAAGGCTCGCCTGTACGAGATTGAGCTCGAGAAGCGCGCCGAGGCGCTCGATGAGATCCGCGGGCCCAAGACCACGATTGGTTTTGGCAACCAGATTCGCAGCTACGTGCTCTACCCGTACCAGATGGTCAAGGACCTACGCACGGGCGTGGAGACCAGTAATGTCGAGGCCGTTCTTGACGATGGCGACCTGGACCCGTTTGTTATTGGCTACCATCGCTGGGCCACCGGCAACGCCGATGCAGAAGGCTCGGAGGTCTAAAACATCGGGTGGCTTCAAGCCGATGCCAAGCCCAACGGTTGGACGGGTTTGTATCCAGAATAAACCCTGCGCAGGGGTGGTTTTTGTCCGGCGAATCGGTAGAATCGAATACAAGAAGAAGTTCAAAGCGCATCCGTTTGGGTGCGCTTTTTTGAGGGAGGCAGCATGGCATATCGTCTGGACATCAAGCGCATTCTTTCGATGAACTTCTTTCACGACCTGCCCCAGATCATGTTGGGGTGTGCCTTGGCCGCCATCGCGACCGACTTGTTTTTGATTCCCAACGGTCTTGCCGCCGGTGGCGTTACGGGCCTTGCCACCATTATCCAGGCGGTCGGCGCGGCGCGCGGCCTATCGCTTCCCGTTGGTATTCAGACGATCGTGATGAACGCCTTGCTGTTGTTGGTCGTTATGCGCGAGGGCGGCATGTTCTACGTGGTGCAGACCGCGACGGGCTTTGTGCTGCTGGGCTTCTTTACCGATCTGTTCGCCCCGTTTGTAGCACCTCTGGCGGATGCGGACCTGATGCTCCCTGCCATGTGGGGCGGCATTATTACGGGCATCGGTTACGGCATGGTGTTGCGCGCCGGCGCCAACACCGGCGGCTCGGACACGATTGGCCAAATCATCTCGCGTAACACCTCGCTGCCGGTGGGCTCGACCGTCATGGCGATCGATGTTGCCGTATGCGCGCTATCGGCTCCGGTCTTTTCAATCGAAAACGCACTGTATGCAGGCCTTTCGATGGTCATTAGCGGCTACGTGATCGATGCCGTGGTCGATGGTGGCAACAAACGCCGTATGGTACTCATCATCTCGGACAAGTTTCCCGATATTGCGGCCGACATCATGTATGGCCTGGGTCGCGGCTGCACCAAGTTTAAGGCGACCGGCATGTATTCGGGTGCCGAGAAGCCAGTGATTATGGTCATCGTGAGCCGTCGAGAGCTCAATACCCTCAAGACGATCGTGCGCGAGCGCGATCCTCATGCCATCGTGACGGTTGCCGACGTTACGGAAGCCTTCGGCGAGGGATTCAAGGACATTAGCGCGTAGGGTCGATCGCGTTCCATCCAAAAGACGTTCACATTGATAAACCGTTTCATCAGCGGTTCTGCCTGCTAAATTGTTCAAATAATGATAAAAACTCTGGTAAAGCCATCAGTTTCCAGCATAATGAATGACGTACGTGCATTGCGGCTGTGTTGGGATTACCTTTCCGTGCCGTGCGCATTTTGTCTAATGAGGATGAAAGGAAGGCACAATGAGCGACGAAGAGCTCAAAAAGGTTGCCAACGAGGTAAGGAAGGGCATCGTCACCGGCGTGCACGCTGCCAAGTCCGGCCATCCGGGCGGTTCGCTCGGCGCTGCCGACATCATGACCTATCTGTACTTTGAGGAAATGAACGTCGACCCGGCCGATCCCCGCAAGGCCGATCGCGACCGTTTTGTGCTCTCCAAGGGCCATTGCGCTCCGGGCCTGTACGCCGTGCTCGCCGAGCGTGGGTTCTTCCCCAAGGAGGATCTCGAGACGCTGCGCCATATCGGCAGCCACCTGCAAGGTCATCCCAACATGAACGACACCCCGG
>USGN01000039.1 GCA_900554255.1 uncultured Collinsella sp.
GCCATTGTCGGCGCCGTTCTTTACGTGCTCGAGCGCACGGGCCACCCCGTGGTTTCGCGCCTGGGCAAGACGGGCGTGAGCCAAAATGTCATCGCCTATCACAAGGCCTCGGGCCCGCTTGCGTCTCCGCGCAACCGCCCGGTCGTCGTGGTGGCCCACTATGATTCCCCCCGCGCCGAGCTCCTTGCTCGCGAGCCCTACGCTCCGTATCGCGCGCTCATCGCCAAGCTCCTGCCTGTCGCCACGATCGCGCCCGCGGCTATCGCCATCCTGCGCATCCTGCCGCTTCCCGGCGTGCTCAAGGTGCTGCTGTGGGTTGTCGCGATTCTGGCCTCCCTTGTGGCACTGGCCAACGCCGCCAATATCATTTCCAACCGTTTTGTGCTTCCCTACACGTCTGGCGCGGTGTGCAACAAGTCCTCTGTTGCCGCCATGCTCGGTGTCATGTACAACGTTGCCCCCTATCAGGGCGAAAACGAGTTCCCCGACGACATTCCATTCGATACCTATTTTGGCGAGCAGAAGCGTCGCGCCGAGGAAATGGCGCGCGCGGCGGCGGAGTATGCCGCGGCCCAGCAGCAAAACGACTACGGCAACACCATCGAGTACGAAGAGCCTACCTACGCCGAGGACGAGTTCGGTCAGCCGATTGCTCCCGACGCTCAAACCGAGCCCGAACAGGGCGAGGCTTTTGACGAGCAGATTGAGGGCTTTGAGGGTGCGTCTGCCGACGAGACGCTGATTGGCGCCATCGTGCCCGAGGATCAGAATCAGGCTGTCCAGGCCGAAGAGTTCAATGACGAGGTTCCCGCTGCTGAGCCGGCGGAGGAGCCTGCCGCGGCCGAGCCCGAGCCCAAGCTCTATCGCAACGCCGCCGGCAACATTCGCTTTGGTTCGGATGCCATCCGTGCACTCGGAATGCTTCCCGAGTCCTGCACGCTCGATTACGAGGAGGGCGAGGAGCCGACGTTTGAGCCCGAGCCTGCGCCCGTTGTCACTGCGGATGATGAGTCTGCCGCGGTTACCGCTGCCGTTGCCGAGCCCGAGGCGGTGTCCGCGATCGATCCCGCGGCAGGACTGGACATTTTGGCTCCCGCCGCGCCGGCGCAAGACGTTGCGGACGAGTCTGACGACGATTACGTTGAACAGCCGAGGCGCGTGTCTTACGAGAGCGATACTGATTTCTCTGCCGAGATTCCCGCGGCAACGCCCCATGCCGATATTGCATCCGCGTTCTCTTCGATTGGCGCCAGCGCTTCCAGCTTCTTTAAGGGTGCGCTTGCAAAGGGCAGGAAATTTGTCGACGATTTCGAGGAGAAGCGCGCTGCCGCACGCGAGGCTGCCGAGCAGGAGGCTATCGCTCAGCAGCAGGCAGCCGAGGCGGCACGTGAGCGCGCGGCGCAAGAGTTCGAGCAGAACGAGGCTATGCAGTCCGGGCCCGTCGACGCTGCCGAAGCTACGACGTCCTTTGAGTCCCAGCAACCGACGTCAGCGGATGTTGTTGAGGCAACAACGTCTTTCGAGGCTCAGCAGCACGTCGATAGCACCATGTCGTTTGATGCCGCGCAGTTCGATTCCACGATAACGTTTGAAAAGCAAGGCACCGCAATTGCCGAGCCCCTTCCTGTTTCCGATGAGCAGGGCGACGCGGCAGACGATGACGAGCCCATTGATGCTGCCGAAATCCAAGATGCCGCCGAGGACGAGTCCGTCGAGGCCAACTCTGACGAAGAGCAATACGCGGCAGCCGATCAAGGTGATTCGACCGAGGTCGAGCAGGAGGAAGTGCCTGCGGTTTCCGAGACTCCCGAGACGGATGAGTCGAGGCCTTACTCCACGCAGATTTTCACCATGCCGACCCCGAGTGGTTCCGGTGCCACGGTTGCCAATGTCGCTCCCACCCAGGACGAAACGGTCGATTCCCTTATGGCCCAGATTTCCTCCCAGGCATCGCCGCGTCCGCAGATGAATGTTCCCGATCCGTCGCTGCCGTCTATGAAGCAGGCAAACGTTGCGTCTCGCACGTCGCTGTTCGACCTTCCCGATCCCTCTGCCCAGGTCAACGACCCCTTTGCTACTGCCCAGGGTCCCGAACCCACATCGGCACCCGTTGCGCCTTCTATGCCCGTTGCGTCGGGCGCGCAGCCGATCGAGACCATTTCGGCTCCCGCCCCGGCGGCACCCAAGTCTCGCAAACGCGGCCTGGGTGGCCTGTTCGGTCGTAAAAGGAAAAACGAGCAGGACAGCATGAGTGATTGGCTGGGCGTCGAAGACGATTACGATGCCAAGAAGTCCGGTCGCGGTATCGGTTCGTGGGATAACTTCGAGGACGATAACGATGGCTGGAAGGGCGGCGCTACGTCTTCCGATGGCGCTTCTTCCGAAGATATGCTCTCGGCTGTCGCCTCTATGGGCGATGATGAGCTGCTCGGTCACGATATCTGGTTTGTGGCAACGGGCGCCTCGGATTGTGATGGCGCCGGCATGAAGGCCTTCTTGGCTTCGCATCGCGATAAACTCCGCGGCGTATTCTTCATCAATCTTGAATCCGTCGGCGCCGGTAGGCTTTCGGTGGTGACGGTCGAGGGCGAACAGCAGCTGCTCAAGGGCGATCGCCGCATCATGAACCTGGTCAGCAAGGTGTGCAAGTCGTTCCATGTCGATTGTGGCGCGCTCGAGATGCCCTATGCCAAGACCGATGCCTATGCCGCGCTCGAGGCGAGCCGCCGAGCCCTCACCATCGCCGGCGTGGACGGCACGCGTCTGGCTTGCGCTCGTACCGAGGACGACCTGCCCCACAATGTCAACCCGACGAACATTGCCACGGTATCCGAGGTCGTGACCGAGGTTATCCGCCGTTCGTAGACGGAGCTCTAAGGAGTCAACGTGTTTTCGTATATTAAGCGCCATTGGCCTGTCTACGTGATTTTGACCTTGATTGCCATTGCGTTAGGATTTGGGGCTGCCTACATCGTGGGTGCAAAGGGCTCGACCCCCGCCTCCGCAATCAGCGAAGAGGTGGAGCAAGAACAGAGTACGGGTGCCGATGGGATTCCTGAGTCCGAGCAGGCAATCGTTGATGGTGGATCTTCGTCTGCAGAGTAGATACGGCGATTTACATGATTGAAAGCGGGCGAGCCAGGGGACTGGCTCCCCCGCTTTTTCATCGCGCTAGCGCTTCTTTGGGGTCGACCTAAGGCGAGCGAACCATAGGGCTGCGGCACCCGAGGTCAGGAGCGCGGTGATGCAAGCGGCGATGGGAACTGATCCTGTTGCCGGTAGGTCCTGCAGTAGGGTACAGCGTTGAATGACACGGTCCTCGTCATGTGACTCAAGTTTATCGCCGCCGCCGTTGCGGCAAAGATCGACGCGTGCGCTGTTGGTGAGTGCGGTTTGGGGCGTATAAGCCGACGTCGCCTGCATGTGCAC
This sequence comes from uncultured Collinsella sp., assembly GCA_900554255.1. GTDB lineage: Bacteria > Actinomycetota > Coriobacteriia > Coriobacteriales > Coriobacteriaceae > Collinsella. The sequence goes on from USGN01000039.1 coordinate 3,430, forward strand.
GATTGCGCCCCGAGCGTCTGTGCCAAGGATTGCTTTGGCATCGTCAAGGTCGTCGTGCTCATCTTTGAGATCATCGCGGGTCCAAGAATCCGCATCGCTTCGAGTCGTAAAGTCGGCGGCTACCGCACCGTATTCAATTCGAATGCCCGTTACGACGGTATTGGGTGTAAGGTCGAGCTCTTCCGCCTCGAGTGTGGTGGATTCCGTGGTCGAGACATCCGCCTTCCAGAGGCGCCAGCCGTCGTAATCGACGAGGCGACAGTCCTCACCAAGGCTCTCTTTTACTTCGTCGGACTCAAGCCAAGGATTTTCGTGTCCATCGTCAAGTGTCGCGTTCGCCGGTTCATCGACGTCTGTCGAGTCCAACGGCGTCGTGCGATACCACACGTTGCACAGACCGTTGAGGTCGCCGATGGCGACGGGGGTTTCGATTGAGACGAATCTCGCCGTATCGTCCTCGGCACACTCAAGATCATCGGTAATTGTGAACTCATCAACCCAGGTAGTTGAATCGTTTCGAGCGTCGATGGTATAGGAGAAAAGCCCATCCGTATTGGTTTGCATCGCGGCACGGTTTTTACCATCGCCGTTAGCCAACAGGCCCTTTTCGATAGGTTGGACAAGTTCCTGACGCTTGTCGACCTGCCCCTTGATCTCGATGGGCGCATCCCTCATCGCGACGGATTGGACTTCTCCCGTATCCTTTATTTCAAACGTTATCTCCTTGGCAAGGTCATAGGTCCGCGGAGACATCATTTCGCGCAACGAGTAGGTGCCGGGTGCAAGATGTTCGACGCGGTGTGGCTTGTCGGATGAGGTCCAGGAGTCTATTTCGGTTTTATCGGGACCATATAAGGTGAGCCGTGCGCCTTCTACTTCCTGCTCACCGCTTGCATCGACCTTGGAGATATCAACCTTGGTGTAATCGTCGGATACGTTAAGCCGTGCTTCTACAACGGGTGTTTTCTGGTCGGCATAAGTAAGGTCGACAATATGGGTTGTCTGATCGAGCAAGAAGCCTGCCGGCGCTTGAGTCTCGACAACCTCGTAGCGTGCGGTGCCAGATCCCAGTGGGAGGTTGTCCGCGCGTGCTTCTCCAGTTTCATCCGTCGTGACGGTAGCGACAGCCTCACCGTCGAGTGCGGCAATGCTACCGTCGGGGCGCACGATATCACCCGAGGCACGGATCTCAAAGATGGCGCCCGCGAGGCTGCTGCCGTCTACGGCATCGGTTTTAACGATCCTGATATTTCCGGTCGCGGCGTGGTCATAATACGAGGCGATTGCAACGGGCGTTAGGTTCATGTCGGCGGGTATGTTTACCTCGATTTCTTCGCCGACAAGATAGGGCTCTTTGGCCGAGGTTTCGCGTACATAATAGGTGCCCGGCACGAGCGATTCGGGCAGTGTGACGGTCCCGGTCGCGTCAGTCGTAAAGGTGTCCATTACGTTATGTGCTGGATACCAGCAAGTTTGTGAGACAGGTTCGTGATTGCTGTCGAGGAGTTGGAAGGTGAATCCGGCTAGGGGAACAGAAGCGCCTGTTTGGGCATCGCGTTTTACAATCTGGAGATGCGTCGACAGAGCGTGGTTGTCCACGATATATTGAAGCTCGGCGCCGTCGGAAATCTGATTTGCCCCGACGGTCCATTCCCCTGCACGTTTAAAACCCTCGGGGACGGTTTCCGGAACCTCGCGAACCGTGTAGCCGGCACGGTCGTATGGGACGGCTCCGTGGACACCGGCGGGTCGCTTGCCTGTGCCGAACCATGCTTCGGGCTGATCTTCGGTGGAGGCAAAGCCATAGATGTTTGTGGTCAGTGTGCCAACAACCTGCTGAGAGCTGTTGCTGACAACCTCAAAGACAACACCACCCGCCGGCTGCTCCAGGCCGGATTGGTCGCTATTGCCGTAATCCTTGAATTTGGAAATCTCAAGGTTAAACGCAATGGGGATATCGGAAACGCGAGATTCGATCTCGACCACGCCTGAATCGCCGAGCTGGTCGGCTCCAACGGTATAGGTCCAGCTGTCGTTGGATGGCAGGTAGCCCTCGGGGGCTTTTGATTCGTAGATGGTAAAGGTTCCTAAGGGGACATCGGCGAGGGTGGCCCGACCGCTTTCGTCGGTCGTGAGGATTTGTGCCCATCCAGGGGTTGATTGCGACACACACGTGAACTCTGCTCCTGCGAGCGAAGATCCCACCTGGTGGCCGGCATTCGTCGCGGCATCGAGTTTTACGATACGCAGGTTGATGGTGCCGGGCTGTTCATCAATGGCGACCCGCCCGCCGTCATTCCCCGTGGTAAAGGCAATACGATCGTGGCGGGGGACATAGCCGGCCGGCGCCTTCGTTTCAACTAGGTAGTATGCCGTGTTGGGCAGAAGTGTTGCTTGCGCTCGACCGTTGCTGTCCATCTTGATGGTGCCGACACGCGCGCCGCTGGCGCTCTCAAAAATATCGAATGTTGCCCCGGTAAACTGATAGGTATTGTTTCCGCTGGTAATAACGGTGTTAGCAGACTGCTTTTGGAAGGAAACAGACACCGCCGGCAGTACATAGAGCATGTCTTGACGTTTGCTGCCGCCCGATACGGCCCCTAGATAGCGTCGCGCGCGGTGCGGAGCGGCTTTGATGCTTCCCGATTTTGCGCTGTCGTGGAGCCACCGCGCAGCCGCCACGACTTCATTGTCGGCGGTAAAGTGTCCGCTCTTGGTTTTACCCTGAGCGGTCGTGTAGGAGTAGGTGCCGTCGACATGGGTAGTGCCGTTGAGCATCCATACGGCAAGCTGGGTGGCGGCGCGGGCGCGATCGGGTGAAAGATGGTAACCGCCAAACGACGTGGTGGTGGGATATCCGTGACAAACGATTGCCGCGAACTCGTCGTCGAGCCACACCCAGCCTTGATCAAAGTTGAGCCATGGGCCGCCCGGCTTGGTGGGGCCGGGGCGCTCCTGGTTCATGCAGTAGGCAATTGAGGCGTCTTGAGCTTCATACTTGCCGATGAAGAAGGGCCCACAATCATCGCTAATAGTGCGGAAGCCGAGCTGGTCGTAGCCATCGACGGCAAATGCGGCTCCCGGTGCCAGGCAGCCGAAAAGCAGGAAGAGGAGCAGGAGCAGCGGACCTGTTGCGATTGCGCTGTGGACAGAGTGCGTGGGTGCGTTGGACATGGCTGCTCCTTATCCCTCGTGCGCCGCACGGGGAGGCCGCGGCGCTTGGGATGAGGCTACCGCCATGGTTCATGCGGGTAAGTACCAGAAGCTGACCAAAAGCTTGCCCGATTTCTGATAAATCGAGCTCAAATACAACAATCAGATAAAAATGCAGGTAGAAGATGGTAAGAAAAGAAAGACAAAGGTCCTCATCTCCACAATTGGCGCGGTTTTCAAACGATTCTCCACAGCTAAAACAAGCATCGACACCCTTGTATCGAACAAGACAACCGCGTTATACTAGCCAACACACAAGCGGGCATCGCCAAGTGGTAAGGCATCAGCTTCCCAAGCTGACACTCGCGGGTTCGAGTCCCGTTGCCCGCTCCATTCGAATTTCAGGCACGGTAACGTTTCGTTACCGTGCCTTTTTCAATAAAGTGCCGGGACTCGAACCCGACAGGGTGCGAGCGTTAAATAAACGCGAAGCGTTTATAGCGAGCAGGCAAGGTCGCCGATAGGCGGCCGCAGCCGGTGCGGATTTGCGAAGCAAATACGCGGACGTCCCGTTGCCCGCTCCACCGAGCGCGGGAGAACTCGGGACGGCCAATTCAACAAAGTTTTCCCCATCGTCTCCGTGAATCCGAGGAGATCGCCGCAGCCGGTGCGCGTCCGCGACGCGGGCGCGCGGACGTCCCGTTGCCCGCTCCATCGAGTACGGGGGACCTCGGGAACGTCGGGTCCAACCCGCTGTGCCCGTGCGTGTGCGCGGACCGGGTCTGCCGACCGCAGCCGGTGCGGATTTGCGAAGCAAATACGCGGATGTCCCCATGGCTGCTCTTGCGGCAAAATGTTAGGTTAATGCCTGCTGCCCATACTTGCACCTGCGCACGGTACAATGGATGGGTTACGACCAACGTGCCAATAACCAAAAAGGAGCCGCTATGATCGATCGCTATACCCGCCCGGAGATGGGACACATCTTCTCCCTCGAGAACAAGTACGCCATTTGGCAGGAGATCGAGGTTCTGGCCTGCGAGGCCCAGGCGGAGCTCGGCAAGATCGGTATTTCCAAAGACGAGGCCCAGTGGATCCGCGACCATGCCAACTTTGAGAAGGCGAAGGTCGATGAGATCGAGGAAGTCACGCGCCACGACGTCATTGCCTTCCTGACCAACATGAAGGAATATATCGACGCCGATGTTCCCGAGGGCGAGCCCAAGCCTAGCCGCTGGGTTCACTACGGTATGACCAGCTCCGACCTGGGTGATACGGCTCTGTGCTATCAGCTTACTCAGGCGTGTGACCTGATTATCGAGGACGTTAAGAAGCTCGGCGTGATCTGCAAGCGTCGCGCCTTCGAGGAGCGCAACACGCTCTGCGCCGGCCGCACTCATGGCATCCATGCCGAGCCGATGACCTTTGGCATGAAGTTTGGCTCTTGGGCCTGGGAGCTCAAGCGCGATCTGGACCGTCTTGAGGATGCCCGCAAGAACGTTGCCTTTGGTGCCATCTCGGGCGCTGTCGGCACGTACAGCTCCATCGAGCCGTTTGTCGAGGAATATGTCTGCGAGCACCTGGGCCTGGTTCACGACCCGCTGTCCACGCAGGTTATTAGCCGCGATCATCACGCCTACCTCGCCGGCGTTCTCGCCACCACCGCGGCCACCTGTGAGCGCATCGCTACCGAGGTTCGCAATCTGCAGAAGACCGATACACTCGAGGCCGAGGAACCGTTCCGTAAGGGTCAAAAGGGCAGCTCCGCCATGCCGCACAAGCGCAACCCCATCACCATGGAGAAGGTCTGCGGTCTGTCGCGCGTCGTCAAGTCCAACGCTCAGGTCGCCTTTGACAACGTTGCCCTGTGGCACGAGCGCGACATTTCGCACTCTTCCGCCGAGCGTGTCGCCCAGGCCGATAGCTTCATCGCGCTCGACCACATGTTCCAGTGCCTCATTCGCGTTATCGACGGCCTGCAACTGTATCCCGCCCGCATGATGGCCAACCTCAATAAGACCCGCGGCCTCATCTTCTCTTCCAAGGTACTGCTCGCCCTCGTCGACACGGGCATCACCCGCGAGGACGCTTACGCTATCGTGCAGGAAAACGCCATGGCCACCTGGCACGAGGTGCAGGATTGTGTCTCCGGCCCCACCTTTAAGGAGCGTCTCGAGGCCGATCCGCGCTGCACCGTCAGCCAGGAGAAACTCGACGAGATCTTTGATCCGTGGGACTTCCTCACCCGCATCGATACGGTCTTCGACCGCCTGGAGCAGCTGAACTTCGAGTAGGATTAACCTAATTCGACCGCTTGCGGATGCATTTCAACCTTTGGCGCCTTGCCCATCTTGGGTGAGGCGCTTTTTTATTGCCGCATCAGCCCCGGGTATACAATGAAATCCGACTGCTGTTTCGATGAAGGGAGGCGCGTGCCCGGACGCACCAAGCGAGCCGCCATCGTCTCGTTTACGCTCATGCTCCTTGTTGCCGCCTGTTTGGCCGCCCTGACGTATACCGTTCGAAGCAGTTCTTCCTCCTCGAATGAAGCCGACAAAGATCTCCCGGTACTCAAAATCGGCGTTACGGATAACGACCCCTATGTGTATGTCGATACCACGGGCGATTACGCTGGTATCGATATCGACATCTCCCGCGAGGCCTGCAAGCGTGCGGGGCTCAAGCCACAGTTTGTCGATATTGACTGGAACGATCGCGACCGGCTGCTCAAAAACGGTGATATCGATTGCCTGTGGTGTGATTATTCTCCCTGTTATCGCGAGGATAAGTATTACTGGACCGAGCCGTATC
>USGN01000040.1 GCA_900554255.1 uncultured Collinsella sp.
AGCGCACAGCTCATACTGGCAGCCCTCGCCAACGGTGGTTCGCACGCCGGCAACACCACCAACATGATCGGCATGGCCATGAGTGCATACGGCACCAAGCACGTGTACGCCGGGATGCTCGGCGCTAATATGCTCCACCAAGCGCTCGCCTTCCCATGCGGGGTCGATAATCACGCACTCATTGTCCGAGATAACAGCATAGCTATTGGTCTGAATGGGACCGTTTACGAGCGTCTCGATCTCGACCGACCCCTTGGGAGTTACATCCAAGGACATAGCACTCATGTCCCTCTCCTCTCTATAGAACTCGAGGCATCAAACGATGCCTCGAGTGTAGCGAATATTGATAATGTGGCGCGTTCGTCGCGACTAAACGCGGCGCTTAAGCTGGGCTCCACCCTCGCCGGGCATCAGGCGGCGTGCGTCGTAGACCGAGTCAACGCTGCTGATAGAGGCCAGCAGCGGATCAAGACCACTCGCGTCCGAGATCTCGACCATAAAGCGCAGGGTCGCAATACCCTCGCGGTTGGTCGACGTGGCGGCAGAAAGGATATTGCCGCCCGCATCGCCAATGGCAATGGTGACGTCCTTGAGCAGGCCCATGCGGTCCAAGCACTCGACCACGATCTCGACCTGGAAGAGGGTGTCGGCAGCGCCGTCCCACTCCACATCGATCATGCGCTCGGGATGTTCCATAAGACCCTTGACGTTAGGGCAGTTGGCGCGATGCACCGAAACGCCACGACCGCGCGTGATGAAGCCGACGATGTCGTCGCCCGTCACGGGGTTGCAGCAATGAGCCAGACGGACCAGCAGGCCGCTGTTGCTCTCGCCCTTGACGATAATGCCGTTGCTGGCGCTCTTGCCGCGCTTTTGCGGCTTTCGGTTGGAGCCTCGGGCCGGCTGTTTCACGACCTCGGCGATAGCCTCGGCCTTGGTGAGCTGTTCCTCGGGCTTGGGGTCCAAGATTTGCTCGACCTTATTACCCACAGCGCGCGGGGCAACCTTGCCGGCGCCGACGGCGGCAAACAGGTCCTCGAGCTGCTTGAAGTTAAACTGCTCCGCCACGGCGTTGAGCGCACGCGTGGATCGCGGCGTAGAGATGCCATACCCGCGCTTGCGCAGGTCCTTGGCCAGCATATCGCGACCGGCGGCAGCGTCGTCGTCCTTGGTCGCAGCGGCAAAATAGCGGCGGATCTTTGACTTGGCGGAAGGTGTCTTAACGATCTTGAGCCAATCGCGCGACGGCTTGGAACTCTTGTTAGTCAGGATCTCGACACGGTCACCCGTCTTAATCTCGTGCGTGAGCGGAGCCACCGCACCGTTGATTCTGGCGCCGACGCAGTGGTTTCCCACCTCGGTGTGAACGGCATAGGCAAAGTCGAGCGGCGTGGAGCCGGCACGAAGTGCCATGACCTCGCCCTTGGGCGTAAAGACGAAAATCTCCTGATCGAAGAGGTCGACCTTCAGCGAATGCAGGTATTCCTTGGCGTCGGTAATCTCATCAGACGCAGCCCAATCGAGTGAGTGCTTAAGCCAGTTAATCTGGTCGTCCAGACGCTGGGCATCATTGGTCTTAGACGCAGACGATCCGCCCGACTTCTTATATAGCCAGTGGGCGGCAATGCCGTACTCGGCCTGCTCATGCATCTCGTAGGTTCGAATCTGAATCTCGAGTGGGCGGGCCGTGGGGCCGATAACCGTCGTGTGGAGCGACTGGTAGTTATTGACCTTGGGCATGGCGATATAGTCTTTAAAGCGACCGGGCATGGGGTGCCACAGCGTATGCACCGCGCCGAGCGTGGAGTAGCAATCGCGCACCGAATGCGTGATGACGCGCAGTGCCACCAGGTCGTAGATCTCGGAGAATTCCTTGCCCTTGCGCTTCATCTTTTGGTAGATGGACCAATAGTGCTTGGAACGGCCGTTGATCTGGAAGCCTTCCAGGCCAATGCGGTTGAGCTCGTCGGTGAGTGTCTTGATGGTCTCAGCCAGATAGCGCTCACGGACCTCGCGCGACTCCGCCACCATGCGCGCAATGCGCTGGTAGGCATCGGGCTCCAGGTAGAAGAAGGACAGGTCCTCGAGCTCCCACTTAATAGAGCTCATGCCCAGGCGGTCGGCCAAGGGCGCGTACACGTCCATGGTCTCGCGAGCCTTAAACAGGCGACGATCCTCGCGCAGGGCTGCCAGCGTTCGCATGTTGTGCAGACGGTCGGCAAGTTTAACGATGATGACGCGAATGTCCTTGGACATGGCGAGGAACATCTTGCGCAGCGTGAGCGCCTGCTTCTCGTCCATGCTGTCGACTTCGATGTTGGTGAGCTTGGTCACGCCATCGACGAGCTCGGCCACCGTATCGCCAAACAGGCCGGAAACATCGGTGAGCGAGGTCTCGGTGTCCTCGACGGTATCGTGCAGCAGCGCGGCACACACCACATCGCAGTCCATCTTGAGATCGGCCAAAATGATGGCAACCTCGACGGGATGGTTAATGTACATCTCGCCCGAGCGGCGCTTTTGGTTGCAGTGCTTCTCGGCGGCAAAGCAGTAGGCCTGCTCAACCTTAGAAAAGTCGTCCTCATTCATATATTTGAGGCACAGGCGCTCCAGCTTGTCGTAGCTGTCCGCCATAATCTCGGGCGGCAGCTCATCGGCATGCTTATAGTGCTCCATCTCCGAAAACGGCTGGAGGGTGGAATCATGGGCGGTACGGGCTGCGGCATCCATCGAGGTCCCCTTCCCCTAGGCCCGCGGTACGATCGGGCGGTTAACTTTGGCTAGCATATCAGAAGCGCACGAATCGAGCGCCCAGCTCCGGAAAGCCGAGAACTCCATGCGCGAGCGCAGACCCTCCAAATAGCGGATTGACCTGCTCAATTGCACACGGCCGGGGTTTTCTGCCATCGCGATGCGACGCGTATCGTCAAATCCCGAAACGCGGCAGAAACCAAGCTCTTCGAAGATTCCCAGGCCGCTTTCCACCGAGCGCTCGTCAACCGGCGTGCGCGCGTCGATGGCAAGACACATCTGCGCGATGTCGATATCGCTCGCGCTAAAGGAATCGTCCCCGGTTTTGCCGCGGTTGGAGCGCCACATGGTCTGCAGCGCGCGATAGAGCGTGACGAGCTCGTCGCGCTCGGGCGCATAGCAGTCGAGCAGGCGTTCGTTAATGCGGGCGTCGCGCGACGAATAGAGCAGATGGATCACGGCGGGCTGGCCATCGCGGCCGGCACGTCCGCTCATCTGGTTGAACTCAATGCCGCCAAACGGCATGTGGTACAGCACGACATGGCGGATATCGGGTAGGTTGACACCCTCGCCAAAGGCGGAGGTCGAAACAATGCAGCTGAGGCTTCCGTCTCGGAATGCTTCCTCCACGCGGCGGCGATCGGAACGCGCAAGCCCCGCGTTGTAGAACGCGATATGGGTTGCGCAATCGGGCACACGCTTGCGCAACGTCTTGGCGAGCGCCACGGACTGGTCGCGCGAGTTGACGTAGATGACGGTCTTCTCCCCCGTTGCCACGATTGACACCAGGCGGTTCTCGCGGCTCGCAAGATCTCGGTCATCCTCGAGCTGCAAGTTCTCGCGCACCGTCTCGTCGACCACCGTGCGGGTAATCGGTAGCACGCGGGCGAGCTCGGCCACAACCGGAGCCGTTGCGGTGGCAGTCGCGGCCAGAACGACCGGGTCGCCCAGGGCCTTGAGGATATCGGGCATGTCGAGATAGGCGCTGCGGTCGCCGCCCTTGGCAAGACCGGCATGATGCGCCTCATCGATAACGACAAAACCGATGCGCCCCGAACGCGCAAAGCGGTCGCGGTGAATGGACAGGAACTCGGGCGTCGTGAGCACGATGCCGGTGCGGCCCGAAGCCAAGCCGGCAAACACGTCATCGCGCGCCGCCTCCACGGTCTCGCCGGTCAGCACGCCTACGCCAATGCCGAGCGCGGCCATCGTCGACGAGAGGTGATAGGCCTGGTCGGCAACGAGCGCGCGCAGCGGATAGACAAAGATGCTCGCACGCCCGCGAAGAACCGCCTCGCGCGCGGCATGCACATGGAAGATGAGCGACTTGCCGCGCCCCGTTCCCATGACGGCCAGAACACTTTGGTGATCGGCCAGGGCATCGAGTGCCTCGACCTGCGCGCGGTGCGGCTGGTTCGAGCCTATAAAGCTATGGATAAGCGAGCGCGTCAGCTCGGTATAAGAAAGCTGGGCGAGTGTCTCGCGCTTACGCGACTCCAGGCGCAGGCCGGAATCCGCCGGCTGCACGCCACGACGAAGCTCGCATGCCGGATCGTCGACGCTGGGCAGCGTGGTATCGCGGACCAGAACATCCTTGATCATGAGCTTGGGCTTCACACGCCCCTGCCAATGCTCGGCAACGGCCTCGAACACCAAGTCGACAGCACTATCGCAGTTGATGAGCTTATCGATTTGCGGCACGCGGAACATAATGGCCGGCACGCTCGCGGCGCCATCGGTCGCCACAAAGCGCATGTGCTCGCCGGTTTTGCCCACCACGGCGCGATCGCACATCGTCACGCCCTCGGCGGCCAGCAGCGGCACCTTGTTGCCCTGGCCAAACGGCTCAAGACGGGAAATCTGCTCTATAGTCTCGATATTCAGCTCGGAAAGGTCGACCGTGGCGGCAACCTCGTCGATGTCTTCAAAGTCCTCGGCGGGAAGCTCCGATAGCACGGCGGAAAGGCGACGACGGAATTCATCGAGCTTGGATGCCTCGATAGTCACACCCACCGCACCGGCATGTCCGCCGCGACGAATCAGCAGGTCGGAACAGCGCTCGACGGCGTCAAACAGGTTAACTTTGCCCACCGAGCGACCAGAGCCGCGCGCGATACCGTCCTCGATCGAGAACAGCAGCGCCGGCACGTGATAGCGGTTGGTCAGACGGCTTGCCACGATGCCCTTGACACCCTCGTGCCAGCCTTCGCCGCCCACGACGATCGCGCGTCCGCCGTCATAGGTCTCCTCGACCTTTGCCATGGCATCGCGCGTGAGCTCCGCCTCGATCTCACGGCGCTGGCGGTTGATTTCCTCGAGCTCAGCCGCCAGCGCGCTTGCTTCGATGGGATTGCGGGCAAGCAGCAGGTCGAGCGCCAGCTTGGGATCGGCCATGCGACCGGCAGCGTTTAAGCGGGGAATGAGCGAGAATGACAGGCCATCCGCCGTAATGCTCGAAAGGTTCGCCTTGGCAAGCGCGGCAAGCGCGATATAGCCGGGGCGAGCGGTTACGCGCATCTGCTGGATGCCCTCGGCAACCAGCGCGCGGTTCTCGGGCGTGAGCGGCATCATGTCGGACACGGTGCCCAGCGCCGCGACCTCGATTAGCGAACGCCAATACGACGGCTTGCCCAGGCGCTCACCCAGGACTTGCACCAGCTTGAGCGCCACACCAGCACCGGCAAGCTCACGCGAGGGGCCCTCGTCCTCGAGCTTGGGGTCGGTCAGGGGCACACCCTGCGGCACCTGGTCGGAGGGCTCGTGATGGTCCGTGACCACCAAATCGATCCCCAGGTTCTCCAGATAGGAAACCTCTTCCTTGGCGGCAATGCCGTTATCGACGGTCACGATCAGCTGGGGGCGAGCGAGCTCGTTAACGCGGTCGAGTGCCGCGCGCGAAAGACCGTAGCCCTCATCAAAGCGGTGCGGAATAAACGGCGTGACATCGGCGCCAAACGTGCGCAGCGCCTCGGTCAACAGGCAGGTCGACGTAATACCGTCAACGTCAAAATCGCCAAAGACTGCAATGTGCTCGTGGTTGCGAATAGCACGCTCGACGCGGTCGGCAACGACCGACATGCCCGGGATAATGAGTGGGTCGGCCCAGTCGCGATCGAGCGAAGGCGTCAAAAACAATTGGCCCTCTTTGATGGAGTCAATGCCGTGCGCGACCATAATGCGCGCCACCAGCCCGGGAATGCCCAGACCAGCCGAAAGCTCCTTTTCGAGCTCGGGGTTTTGCTGAGCGACCGCCCAGCGATGCGTCGTCTTAAGCGATGACATAGGCACCCACCCCTGATAGGGGCAGGTCGCCGCGATACCTCTCACGGTTCATAGCGATGAGTCCTCTGTGTATGCCCGCTTCGGCAGGCAGATCTGTTGAACGGATTTATTATACCGTGCAGCGCGGACGCAAAACGCCGCGGTGCGCCGCGGTTTCGGCAAACGATGGCGGTAATGGCCTCGAAATAATCGAGCGTTTCAGCCGCACGGACGCATACGAGCGTCTAGCATATCCATACAAACGAGTTCGCGGATAAAGGGAGTCACGGGACATATGAAGCAATGGGCTGGACTGGGAAAGTTCCTCGCGGGGCATATGCAGATCATCGTTCCGATTTGCGTGGCGCTCGGCGTGCTCTTTCCCCAGCAGATCGGCGTGCTCAAGCCCATTGTTCCCGCCCTCTTCGCCTTTATGACGTTTCAGGGCGCGCTCAGCAACACTTTCCACCAGGTAGCTGAGGTGTTCCGCCGTCCCCTGCATCTGATTTTGGCGTTATTTGTCTCGGCAGTGCTTATTCCCATCGCGGCGTATGCCATAGGGTCACTCTTCTTTGGCTCCAACCCCAACCTTGTCTGCGGCATCGTGCTCGAGTACAGCGTGCCCGTGGCCGTCACCGCTTTTATGTGGATCAGCATGTTCGGCGGCAACGGCCCGCTCGCGCTCACCATCATCCTGACGTCCTCGGTTATCTCCCCTGTGACGATTCCGCTCACGCTTAAGCTCTTGCTGGGTGCCACCGTCTCGATCGATGTGCCGAGCATGATGCAAGACATGGCCTTTATGATCGCCATCCCCGCCGTGCTCGGCATCATGATCAACGAGCTCACGCATGGATGGGGACACGAGAAGCTCTCCCCCGCGCTCTCGCCCGCCTGCAAGTTCATGATGATGGGCGTTATCGCCTCCAACTCCACCGCCATGAGCGAGTACGTGCTGCACATGAACGCGGTGCGCCTGGAAGTCGCCCTCTTTATTTTGACCTTCGCCATCAGCGGCTTTGTCGTCGGTTTTCTGGTCGCCCGTGCGCTGCATCTGCCATATAGCGAGACGACTACCATGTGCTTTACCTGCGGCATGCGTAACATCTCTTCGGGCGCCGTCATCGCCACGCAATATTTTCCGGGCGAAGTCGTGTTTCCCGTCATGTGCGGAACGCTGTTTCAGCAGGTGCTCGCCTCGCTTATCGGGCACCTCTTTGAGCGTCTGACCGGCGAGGAGCGCGCCGCCCAGCGCAAGCGGGTCGAGGCCGGCCGCGACGCCATGGGACGCTAGACTGTCCGCAGTGCGCGGGCGCTCACTTTACGATGTGAGCGCCTCCAGATGTGCGCGGAGTCGTTCTGCATCGACATCGAGCGTGGTCTCAGCATTGACCTGAGCCAGCCGATACCCGACAAAGTAGGGCGAAACCACCCAACGCGGCAGCGCCTTGGCAATGGTCCGACCGCCCAGGTGATAGAAGAACAGGTTGTACGACTCTGCGCGACCACCGTGGTGCTCGTTCAGGATATAGCGCAGAGCTACCTGGATCGCATCGGCGAAGAGATCCGCCTCGGCTTGGTCTCTCGTGTCATCGCTGGCGGCGATTCCCTGCGGAGCTGAAACGTTGATCTCAAAGAACCCCATGATCGGTTCGGTTGAGATATTGACCGAGATTCTCCCCTGTTGCCAGACATTGATACCTTCGAAATTGGCGGAAACCAGCGAAGCATAGCCGTCTTCCTGCTCCAAACCCACAATCTGCATGTGCGGATGGACCAGACTGCCGCCCGAAAGCGGACCCTTGTTCTTGTACATGAGCACGCTTCGATACTGCTGCGAGTCGATCATCCGCCGCCAGCAACCCAGAGCAAACCGCATCACATGGTGGAGTTCATCCGGCTCATAGGTCACCAGGTCGGCATCGTGATCGGCCGACTCGATCAGCACGGTTTGATGGGTGGCGCGCAGGGTTTTGAACTTATTCTCGAGCCAGATGCAGTCACCGTCGCGCTGGATGATGTTGGTGAGCCCCTCCGTGTTGCAAAAGGGGCACGCGGTACCGGGGCGACGGTTGTCGTCGGGCTTGCCGCTCGCCTGCTGAACATCGAATACAAGCGCCACGGGCTACACCTCCAGCGGTACGATCCTTGTGCCATGGAGCTCGGAGACGCCCAGTGCCGCCGCCACGGTATCGCGGTTGGCCGTGGAAATGCCGCCGCCGGGAAGGATGGTCAAGCTGTCGCCCGCATACTCGATCAAGCGGGCCAGGTTTTCGAAGTTGTCCTCGATCGGCGTACCGGCAGCGCCACCATGCGTCAGGATGCGTGTGATGCCGCAGTCGGCGAGTGTGTCAATCGCGTCGAGCTGAGCCTCGGGCGAGAGCTGGTCAAATGCCATGTGGAAGGTGATGTCGATGGGCTCACGCTTACATTCCTCGGTCGCGCAGCCCGCAGCCATCACGAGGGCGCCAAGCGTAAGCTCGTCGAGCGCCCATCCGCCAGCGCAGGGCTTGCAGCAGCCAAAGACCAAGCCGTCAACGCCGGCGCTCACGGCAAGGCCCAGGTCCATCTCCATCATACGCAACTCGTCCTGGTTGTAGTGAAAGTCGCCGCCACGCGGACGGATCATGCACATCACCCGTGCATCGTGTTCGTGGGCATAGTTGGTCGTAGCGCTGATAACGCCGGCCGAAGGCGCGGTGCCGCCAACGGCAAGGTTGTCGCACAGCTCGATACGCCTTGCACCGGCATCGATAGCCGCCGGCACCCGCTCAAAGTTCTCGGCACAAAACTCGTACAGCATAGATAGACCCCCAAAGACAGCAGATGTTTTCCGACGGGCATTGTCACACATCCCCATGAAGTTGCGGTGGAATAGGGACTGTTTTGGCGTCTGGAGCCCCCATTTAGTCCCTATTTCACCGCAACTCAGAATGATCTCTTGGGGACGGCACAGCTGGCCGAAAAATGTTGCCGATGCCGAATGTTGCGCAACATGATTCGCGAATCTTAGGCAACCATGGCAGTATCGACATTCGTATCCAGAGGAAAGGATTGCCATGTTTAAGAGCATCCAAAAGAGCGGAAAGATCGCAGCAGTCGCCATCGGCCTGATCGCGGCCTTGTCTCCGCTCGCAGCCCCTCCCGCAGCAT
>USGN01000041.1 GCA_900554255.1 uncultured Collinsella sp.
AATTGCCGACCCACACGACGACCCAGGCCTTGAGCATCTGGACCAGGGTGATCTTTTTGCTCTTGAGCGCGCAGACCATGAGCGAGTTGCCGGTGAACAGCTCGGCACCGCACACCAGCACGAGCACCAGGCCCAGGCAAAAGCACAGGCCGCCCACGACGCGCTGGGCGCCCCAGCCCAGCGTGCTGTCGCTCAAAAACACCGTAAAGAACAGGCCGCCGAAGGCGATAAACGCACCGGCGAACATTGCCAACAGAAAGGCCTTAGCGACCGGCAGGTTAGCCTTGGTCACGCCGGCGGTCTCGGTCTTGGCCTCGATCGCGGCGGGCGCCAGGCAATCGGGAGCGGGATACTCCACCTTGGAATCTGCCATGTCAATCACTTCTTTCCTAATCAGCAGGGGCGGGCGCTCCTACAGCTCCTGCCCCAAGCGGACAAAGTGGGAAAAGTCGTTGGCGGCCACGGCGTCGTACACGGCGTCGACGGCCTCAAAGACCTCCGGGGACATGGGGTTGTAAAACTCCGTGTCGCCCGGCTGAATCCCAACGAAGACGATATCATCACACGATTGTTCGATTTCCTCGATCAAAATCGACAAAGGAAGCGAATGCGTGGTGAACATCGACTTGCGGGCCACATCACGTTTATCGAGCAAGCGGATGGCGCCGACGGGCAGCGCCATGTCGGCGGCATCGACCAAAACCAAACGCGGCGGACGCTCGCGCTTGACCTCGATGATGTCGTCCTCGGGCGTTTGCCCACCGTCTATGGTGTACCAACCGGCGATGGGCGTGTCCTCCATCTTTTTGGAGAGCACGGGGCCGGCGGCATCGTCGGCGCGCAGCACGCTTCCCGCCGTGAGCACAATGCCCGCAAACGGGGCGCCGTTCACACGGCCATCCACAACGCGACCCATTACTGTAGCCTCCCCGTCAGATACACGCCCGACACATCGCGCACGCGCTCAACCAGATCGCGGAACTTCATCAGAAACGCGACCTGCTGGGCATGCAGGCCAAAGTCGTCGTCGAACACCGAGATGCCGGCCTTGGCCGAGCCGCGAAAACCGCGCTCGTCGAGCAGCGCATCGCAGGCCTCGAGCAGCGACGGCACCGCCGCCTTGTCGAGCTGGCACTCGCCAAAGGAGCGGATGGCCTCGAACTTGGTCTTGGCCTCCCCCTCAGACAGCGCGTCGACGAGCGAATAGAAGACGTTCACCGGCACCGACAGGCGCGGCTCAAAGCAGTCGAGCACGCCGGTGTGGTGGCCCACGGCGAGCGTGTAGTACAGCACGTCGCAGGCCTCCTGGGGAACGTCTTCCTCGGTCTCCACAAACTTACGCGTGAGCTCGTAAAAGACCACCTGGTCGGGCGCATGGCCCAGGCAGGGGTCGGCGACGCCCTCGGCAGCCTCGTCGCTTGCGCGCGAGGCGTCGCCAAAGGAGCCGCCGAGCATGCCGGGACCCGCAAAGTAACCAGAGCGGTCAGTGAGCTCCATCTAGCGACCTCCGGCCAGCACCAGATCCTGCAGCGCCGAGTAGACCTCAACGCGGCGCGGATCGTCCTGCTTGTCGATGAGCAGCGCCATGGCACCTCGGATATCACCCTTGGGCGCGCCCTCGAGCGTATCCATAAACTCGTTGGCCAGGTCGCGGCCGTAACGGTAGCCGCTCATGGCGCGAGCCTCGCGCTCGATGGCAACGCGCAGCTTGTACGGCACGCCGGGGTGCAGGATATCGGCCTGCTCGCCGGCGGCCTCCACCGTGGTCTCGGCATGGAGCTTTTGGTCCAGCAGACCGAGCGCCATGGCAAAGCCGTAGACGGTCTGCGCGGGGCTGGGCGGGCAGCCGGGGATGTAGACATCGACCGGCAAAATCTTATCCGTGCCGCCCCAGACGCAGTAGTTGTCGTAGAAGATGCCACCGGTGCAGCCGCACGCGCCATAGGACACCACGATCTTGGGATCGGGTGCGGCCTCAAAGGCGCGCAGGGCCGGCATGCGCATGGCGCGCGTCACGGCTCCGGTGTACAGCAGCACATCGGCGTGACGGGGCGAGGGCACGACCTTGATGCCAAAGCGCTCGACGTCGAAGACGGGCGTGATGGAACCGAAGATCTCGATCTCGCAGCCGTTGCAGCCGCCGCAGTCAACGCGGTAGACGTACACCGAGCGCTTGATCTTCTTAAGAAGGGTCGCCTTGGCCTTCTCGATGCTCTCGTCGAGCTCGATCTTGGTCGGGCGGTACTGAAGCCGCTCGGGCAAAAGCGTGGGTTCGGCCATGGTTACTCCTCCTTCGTTTCAAAATCCATGATGATGCCCTCGACCGGCGCCGGACCGGCGGGAATCTCGGGCGCATCGGGGTTGAGCTCGCGGTCGATATACTCCGGGTTCACACCGTGGCCGCCCAGATACTCCATGCCGGGGCCCTGAGGCTCACCGGACGCAAGCGTCTCGTTGGCAGCCATGCCGTGCGCGTTGCCGGTCTTTACGGCCGAGGCGGCGCGCAGGGCGTCGAGCTCGCGCTTGCACTCCTGGCACATACCGACGGTGCGGGCGGCCTGCTCGGCCTCCATGCCGCCGGCCTTTTGCAGCAGGCGCTTGGCGTAGTCGATCTCCTTGTGCGGGGCAAACGGCTTGCCGCAGCGCTAGCAGTGCTCGAGCGTGTAGACGCTCTTGCTGGTGAGGTCGTCCTTGCTCATGACGGCCAGCTCAAACTCCTCGGTGAGCTTGATGGCCTCCATGGGGCAGGCTTCCTCGCAGCGGCCGCAAAAGATGCAGCGACCGTAGTCAATCGACCAGGTGATGGTATCGGCCGCAAGGTCGGTGTCCATGCGAATGGCATCGGCCGGGCACGCCACGCCGCAGGCACCGCAGGCGATGCAGAGCTCGGCATTGTGCTCGGGCTTGCCGCGCATGTCCTTGTTGGTGGGGAACGGCGCAAACGGGTACTTGACCGTCGCATCGCCGGCCTTGGCGTTAACCTTCCAAAGCTTCAGCATATTAGAGCGCCTCCTCATCGAGCGGGGCGGCCATGGTGCCCTCGCCCGCAAGCGGCGACTTGTCGCGCCAGACGTTCTCGAACTGCTCCTTGTCGAGCACGTGGTCGCGCTTGGCGGCGACATCGGTCACCGTCACGCGGTCGGTGCAGGAGTAGCACGGGTCGAGCGAGCCGACGATCAACGCAGCGTCGCCCACGGTGTTGCCGCGGAACATGTAGCGCAGGACCGGCCAGTTGCTGTACGTGGCGGCCTTGGCGCGCCAGCGGTAGCACTTCTGGTTGTTGCCGAGCATGGCCCAGTGCACGTCCTCGCCGCGCGGCGCCTCGGTGGCGCCGATGGCGTACTTATGCGGGGTGTACTCCCAATCCGTGGTGAGGATGGGGCCCGACGGGCAGTTCTCGAGCATGGTCTCGATCATGTCGATCGAATCGTAGACCTCCTGGATGCGAACGGCGGTACGGCCGAAGGCATCGCAGGTGTCGGCCGTGGCGGCGTGCATCTTTTGGACGTCCGGATCGGCGTAGCCGTCGAAGGGATGGTCAAAGCGCACGTCGCGGGCATAGCCAGAGCCACGCATGAGCGGGCCGACCGGCGAAAAGTCGCGAGCGATCTTACGGTCGAGAATGCCGATGCCGCTCGTGCGCTCAATAAAGTTGGGCGTGGAGAGCAAAACGTCGACGAGCTCCTGGACCTCGGAGCGCAGCTGATGGATGGTCGTGAGCGTGGAGAGCTTCTGCTCGGCCAGGATGTCGCGACGCACGCCGCCGATCACGTTGAGGCCGTAGGTCTTGCGGTGACCGGAGAGCTTCTCGGCCAGGTCCATAGACTTCTCGCGGACGCGGAAGAACTGCTGGAAGCCGGAGTCGAAGCCCGTGTAGTGCGACGCCAGGCCAATGTTGAGCAGATGCGAGTGCAGACGCTCGACCTCGAGCATGATGGCGCGGATGTACTGGGCGCGCGGCGGGACATGGATGCCCTGGGCGCGCTCGACGGCCTCGGCATAGGCCACCGAGTGGGCGCAGCCGCAGATGCCGCAGATGCGGTCGGCGAGGAACGTCACGGCATCATAGTTCAGGCGCGTCTCGGCGACCTTCTCCATGCCGCGGTGCACGTAGAACAGACGGTAGTCGGCGTCGACGATCGTCTCGCCCTCAACGAACAGGCGGAAGTGGCCGGGCTCGTCGGAGGTAATGTGCAACGGGCCCATGGGGACGAGTGTGGTCTCCTTGCCCTTGGTATCGGCCAAGAACTCGTAGTTTTCCATGTCGCTCGCGGGAGCGGGGCGGAAACGGTAATCCATCGAATCCTTGCGCAACGGGTACAGCCCGCTGGGCCAATCGTCGGGAAGCACCAGGCGACGGCGGTCGGGCAGACCCTCGGGGATCAGGCCGAACATGTCGCGAAGCTCGCGCTCGCCCCACACACAGGCGGGGACGAACGGTGTCACGGACGGGAACGTCATCTTGGCGGGATCGACCTCGGTGCGCACGGTCACCCAGCCGGGGTCCTCCCCCTCCATGGAGATGACGTAGTACACGGCGTAACGGCCGCACAGACTGCGCTCGTCGTTGCCGATGATCACAGGAATCCAGCCGTAGCGCTCGTAATACAGGTAGTGGACGGCCTCGGGCAGACGGTCCAGCTTGACGGTGATCGTCAGCTGGTCCTCGCACTGCCACTCGACCTTCTCGATGCAGCCCGGAACGGCGCGGCGCAGGGCCTCGACATGGCTCTCGCAGCGACGGGCATACACCTTGTTCTCAGTTTCAATCATTCGTTACTCCACCTCGCTCTGAGCGGTCTCGGTACCGAACACAGCGCGGTACATCGGCGTCGCGTGAAGCTCCTCGGTGCTCTGCTCGAGCACGATGCCGGTCGCGGTCTCCACACCGTGCACGAGAGGCAGCGGGGTGGCGATGCCAAACCACAAGATCATGACGGCCAGGATGATTTCGGGGATAAGCATGAGCGCCGGGGCCTCATGCTTGCCCATGCCCTGGGGCGCATGGCCGAACACCGACTTGAGTGCGATGCGGGTGAGCGCGGAGATGGCCACGGTAAGACCGAGGGCGACCACGACGACCAGCCACATGGGACCGGCGGTGACACCGGCGACAAAAGTCAGGAACTCGGAGATAAACATGCCAAAGGGCGGGAAGGCGCCAAGACCGAGCAGCGCCAGGACGGCGAGCGCGGCGGTTGCGGGGGCAACCTCGACGACACCCTGAATCTTAGCCAGGCTACGCGTGCCAAAGGCGTGCTGGATGTTGCCGGACACGCAGAAGGCAAGCGTCTTGGTAAAACCGTGGAACACGCAGTGCAGCAGGGCCGCGGCGATACCCAGCGGGCCACCGATGCCCAGGCACAGGGCGATAACGCCCACGTTCTCCACAGACGAGTACGCAAAGCGGCGCTTGAGGTCGTCCTGGCGAAACATCGAAAGCGCCGCCACCAAAATGGACAGCGTGCCGACGATCAGCAGCAAAAGTTGCGGATACTCGGCGCCCACGGCCTGGATAGTAAAGCCGTAGAAGCGCATGATCACAAGCATGGCGCACTTAAGCAGCACGCCCGAGAGCAGGGCCGAGACAGGGCTCGGAGCCTGGGAGTGGGCATCGGGCAGCCAAGTGTGCATGGGGAACAGGCCGGCCTTGGTGCCAAAGCCGATCACGATAAACGCAAAGGCAAGGCGCATGAGCGTCGGGTCGAACTGGTCGGCATACGGCAGTACGCACGACAGGAATGCGGCCTCGTGGGCGTTGGGAATCACGTCGGCGGCGTTGGCGTAGATCAGCAGCGTACCGAACAAGCCAAAGGCCACACCGGCGGTGCAGACCATCGCATACTTCCAAGAAGCCTCGAGGGCCGTCTTGTTCTTGTAGATACCCACGAGGAACACAGTGGAAAGCGTGGTTGCCTCCACGGCGGCCCACGTGAGGATCATGTTGTTGGACAGGCACGCGAGCAGCATGGTGAACACAAACAGGCTAAACAGCGCAAAATACTGCTTGGCGCGCTCGGCGGGCATGGAGCCC
This sequence comes from uncultured Collinsella sp., assembly GCA_900554255.1. Lineage (GTDB taxonomy): Bacteria > Actinomycetota > Coriobacteriia > Coriobacteriales > Coriobacteriaceae > Collinsella. The sequence continues at coordinate 6,035 of USGN01000041.1, forward strand.
TCCTCGATATCGGCCTTTACATAGGGCAGCGAAAACAGCCCCGTAAGAAAACCGATAAAGCCGATGAGCAGCACAAAGATGGCGCCCAGCGAATCGAGGTGGAACCACAGGCCAAGAGCGCTCGCGGTTTCGCCGCTCGTAAGGACGTCACCGGCCGTCATAATCGACAGCACCAGGACGGCTGCGACGGAGACCAGGTTGAAACCGGCAAACACGTTATAGGACGTGTTCTTGGGCAAAAACGCCATGACCAGCGAGAACACCAAAGGAGTCGCGAGCAGGGCGAGAATCAACGTTTCCATGGACTACCCCCTCAGCTCGGACAGGTCGCGCGCATCGAGCGAGTGGGAGTCGTCCCAAATGCGACGCACGACGATGGACATGATGATGACGGCAAAGATGGCGTCGGTGGCGATACCGATCTCGATGATCTCGGGAGCGGTGGGGGCCAAAAGCGCGAGCGTCACATGGCTGCCGTTTTCCATAAGGCAGTATCCAAAGATCTGCTTCATGATGTTGCGCTGCGAGATGATGCAGGTGAGGCCCACAAAGAAGTGAGCGAAGCTAATAGCGAGCGCAGGCGTTGCGACCTCGGCCGTGGGCAGGCTGATCTGCGTCACGACGGCAAAGCAAATCGCGACCTCCACGGCGATGATGCAAATGGCCCACGCGGGCTTAAGGCCGGCCTTGAGCGATGCGTCGCTCGGCTCGCCCATCTTCTTGTATGCGCGGTTGAGGATATAAGGGACCAGGACGACCTTGGTGATAAAGGCAGATCCAGCCCACATAAGCAGCTCCTGCGCACCGGTGGTGACACCGAGCGTGGCGAGCAGTCCCACGAGCACCAGCGACTGCACCGCATACCAGCTGATGGAATGCTTGATGTTCTTTGAGACGACCACCATGGTGGACGTGACGATCAGAAGGCCGCCAAGGATGTTGACGATCGAATAACCCATGTCGTTCTACCTCCTAACCGATCCAGCTGGCCGAAAGCGGGCCGCTGACGATGACCATGATGATGAGCACGATGAACACGAACGCCATCGCGCGGGGAAGCGGGGCTCCCGCAGCGACCTCTTCGCTCGGCTCGCCGGGCAGGCAATAGCCCATCCACTTGAGGAACCAGGCAAAGGTGGCGACGGTCTCGGCGACCATGATGCACACGAGCACCAGGATCGCGACATTGCCGGCACCCACAGAGAAGCCGCCGGCGATGATCTGGAACTTCGAGAAGAACGTGTTCATGGGCGGCACGCCGGCAATAGCGAGTGCCGCGACACCAAAGCCCACGCCCGAGATCGGGTACTTCTTAACGATGCCGCGAAGCTTGGGCAGCATACGCGTGCCGAGCGTAAAGGAGAACGAACCGGCGATCAGGAAGAACAGCGTCTTGGCGAAGGCATGGTTAAAGATGTGGCACACGGCGCCATCGAAGGCGAGCTGGCTACCAAAGACCGAAAGGCCCAGACCAAAGAACACGTAGGAGAGCTGGGCGATCGTGGAGAAGGCCAGCAGACGCTTCATGTCCTTTTGCGGCAGGTACATAAGGAAACCAAAGAGCATGGTGACCATAGCGTCGATAATGGCGACCCAGCCCACGATCTCGGGAATCTCGCCGGCAGAGACGAGTGCACGCGCGAACACGCACACGCCAACCTTAACCATCGAGGCGCCATGCAGGTAGGCCGAAACAGGCGTCGGCGCCTCCATGGCCGAAGGCAGCCACATGTACATGGGGACCTGTGCGGACTTGGCCCAGGCCGCAAACAGCACGAGCAAAAGGACGATAGCCTTGAGCTTGGCGTCGAGGCCGGCGATCGCGGTGATGGCGAAGGTGCCGGTGTGGGCAAACACAATGGCGGCGCCCAGATACAGGCCGAGCGCACCGATATGCGTGATGATCAGAGCCTTCATGCCGGCCTTCTTGGCCGTAGGCGACATGTAGTAGCTAATGAGGCCCCAAGAGCACGCACCCGTGATCTCAAAGAACACGAGCTGGCCCAAAAGGGTCGAGCTGTACACGAGGCCGGCCATGGCGCCGATGAAGGTCGCGAGGTACGCGTAGAAGCGACGACGCGGCGCATCGGGATGCTCACGGTTATTCTCGCTCATATAGGGAATCGAATAGATCACGACAAGCAGGCCGATACCCACAAAGGCGGGCGCGAGCAGCGTGCTCATGCGATCGAAGGTGAATCCCATGACGAGGGTCTGCCCAAACGAGATCAGGGGGACCTGCGTGTCGGGCATGCCGGCGCCAGCGAAATTCGCGGCGAGGGCGATGGTGCAGACCGTCGAGACGGCGGCACCCAAAACGCTGAACCACTTGGCGTACGGACGGGGGAACAGGGCGACGAGCACCGAGGCCACCATCGGGGCCGCGATAGCGACCAAGCCGAGAAGGGACAGACTGACTGCAAATGACATTGTTTCTCCCTTCTCCTACACGCCGACGACCACGAAGACAAACGCCAGAACGGCGATGCCCACAACGGCCCAGGTCTGATTGCCAAGCACCTTAAAACGCGAGCGCGAGCAGGAGTTCTCGATCACGCCGCATACGACAAAGTCGATAAGGCACTTCACCAGGAAGATGACGGCACCCAGAACGGCGGCGGCGCCCACGGTCGCGGGCTCGCCCCAAGGGATGAAGATTGCGCAGAACCAAGCGACGACCAGGACCTGTTTCATGGACATGGCGAGCTTGGCCATGGCGAGCGACGGGCCGGAAAGCTCGGCGAGCGGACCTTCCTGAAGCTCCTGCTCGGCCTCGGCCTGATCAAACGGCAGCTTGCCGAGTTCCATGTAGCAGGCGATCGCAAAGGCGATGCCGGCGAGAATCACGGCGACCGGCGCGTCGACGGCGCCCGTCATGATGTGCTGACCCATAGTGGCGATGTCGGTGGAGCCACACACCAGGGCGGCGGCAAACAGCGCCAGCAGCATGGACGGCTCGATGAGCACGCTCATAAGCAGCTCGCGAACGCCGCCGATACCGGCGTAGGCGTTGGACGAATCCACACCGCAGAGGGCGAAGAAGAAGCGGGCGAGCGCCAGGCTGTACATGATGGTGATGGCGTCACCAAAGACCGGGATGGGGCTTTGTGCCGTAAAGAGCGGCAGGCCC
>USGN01000042.1 GCA_900554255.1 uncultured Collinsella sp.
TTGAGCGCACTTGCAAGCTTGGGGGCCGAGATAACGAGCGAGAAGATGCCGTCGGCGATCTCCTGGTTCGAGACGACCTCGAAGTCGTGCATGCGTGCAGTGGAAGGTGTGGGCATAGACGCTCCAATCCCCCATGCGGTTGCATGGTTCAGGCGAACAGAAAGCGCGGCACCGCAAGGGCACCGCGCACAAAAGCGATAAGGCTATGCTAGCAGATGCAGCCGTCGGCGAGCGTCTGCTTACCGCCGACAAACACATCGGTGGCACGACCGGTGAGCGTGCGGCCGGCGAAACCGGAGTTCTCGGCGCGCGACTCGTAACCGTCCTCGCCGACCGTCCAGGTGGCGGACGCGTCGAACACGGTCAGGTCGGCAACGGATCCCGCCTTGACCTGAACCTGGTCGAGGCCCAGGATCTCACGCGGCTTGATGGCCATGAGCTCGACCATACGGCCCATGCTCATCTTGCCCGTGTTGACCAGCTCGGTGAGCACGAGCGACAGCGAGGTCTCGAGACCGATCATGCCAAAGGGCGCAAGCTCGAACTCGCGGGCCTTCTCCCACGGGGTGTGGGGAGCGTGATCGGTGACGATAACGTCGACGGTGCCGTCGATGACGCCCTGACGGATGGCCTCGGCATCCTCCTCGGTACGCAGCGGCGGGTTGACCTTGAGCGAGGTGTTGTAGGTCTCGTCTAGATCGTTCTCGGTCAGGAACATGTGGTGCGGGGTGGCCTCGCAGGTAACCTGAACGCCAGCGGCCTTGCCGGCACGCACGATCTCCAGGCCATGGGCGGTGGAGATGTGCTGGATGTGCAGCTTGGCACCGGTCAGCTTGGCGATCTCGATATCGCGAGCGATCTGCAGCTCCTCGCCTGCCGCCGGCCAGCCCTCGAGGGCCAGACGAGTAGAGACCTTGCCCTCGTTGATCTGGCCGTGACCGACCAGGTCCTCGTCCTGGCAATGGCTCATAAAGACCTTGCCGAACATCTTGCCGTAGTCCATGCAGCGACGGAGCATACCAGCACCCTGCACGCCGCGACCGTCGTCGGTGAAGGCGACGGCGCCGTGGGCGACCATATCGCCCATCTCGGACATGGCCTCGCCCTTAAGACCGCGGGTCATGGCGCCAGAAGGATAGACACGGCAGTGGCCGACCTCGGCAGCGCGGGACTTGACGAACTCAACGACGGTACCGTTATCGGTAACGGGGTCGGTGTTGGGCATGGCGCACACGCCGGTGAAGCCGCCCTTGGCAGCTGCGCGGGTGCCGCTCTCGATGTCCTCTTTGACCTCGTAGCCGGGCTCGCGAAGGTGAACGTGCATATCCACCAGGCCGGGGACGAGGTACTTGCCGGAAAGGTCGCGGACCTCGGCTCCCTCGGCGGCGAGGTTCTCGCCGACCTCGGCGATCTTGTCGCCGTCAATCAGGACGTCAACGACACCGTCAAGCTCGACGGACGGGTCGACGACGTGGGCATTCTTAAGAAGCAAGGCCATTATCGGCACCTCCAAGCAGCAGATACAGGATAGCCATACGCACGCAGATACCGGCGTAGACCTGCTCCAGGATGACGGAGCGTTGCGGGTGGTCGGCCATATAGGAGTCGAACTCGACGCCGCGGTTGATGGGACCCGGGTGGCAGATGATCGCATCGGGCTTCATGAGCTTCTCGCGGTCCTTGGTCAGGCCGAAGAGCCTGTGGTACTCACGAATGGTCGGGAACGGGGCACCCTCGAGGCGCTCCTGCTGCACGCGCAGCATGTAGACGACGTCCAGCTCGGGCAGGACGGAATCGAGGTCGCTCGTCACGTGGTCGCAGCCCAGAACCTCGGGCGCCGGCGGCAGCAGCGTGCCGGGGGCGACGGCGTAGGTCTCGCAGCCCATGATCTTCAACGCGGGGATCAGCGAGCCGCAAACGCGGGAGTGGGCGATGTCGCCGACGACAGCGACCTTCAGACCGTGGAAGTCACCCTTGTGCTCCCAGATGGTGTACAGGTCGAGCAGGGCCTGCGTGGGATGGTTGTGCTTGCCGTCACCGGCGCAGATGACGCTCGCGGGCGAGTTCTGCGTGACGATGTAGGGAGCGCCGGCGTGCTTATCACGCACGACGATACAGTCGATCTTATAGGCGTTGAGGGTCTCGACGGTGTCGACAAGGCTCTCGCCCTTGACCGTGGAGGTCGAGGAGCCGCCAAAGTTGAGGCTGTCGGCCGAAAGACGCTTCTCGGCGAGCTCGAAGGAGCTGCGGGTACGCGTCGAAGGCTCGTTGAACATGTTGACGATGGTCTTGCCCTTGAGCGTGGGGACCTTCTTGATGGCACGCTCGTTGACCTCGGAGAACGCCTTGGCGGTCTCGAGGATGAGCTTGATGTCCTCTTCGGAGTACTCGGTAATGTCGATCAGGTGCTTATGGTTGAACGCCACGGTACTACTCACCTCCCAGCGGCGCGGAGCCCACGTGGGAACCCGGCGCGACGTCGTTGATCTCGACAGCGGTACGGCCGTCGACTTCCTTCATATATAGGTGCACGTTCTCCTCGTGCGACGAGGGAACGTTCTTGCCGACAAAGTCCGGCGAGATGGGAAGCTCGCGGTGACCGCGGTCAACGAGAACTGCCAGCTCAATGCGGCTCGGGCGGCCCAGGTCCATGACGGCGTCGAGAGCGGCGCGGATGGTACGACCCGTATAGAGGATGTCGTCCACCAGCACGACGCGCTTGCCGTCGACGCTGAAGGGAATGTTGGTAGCGTGGATCGCGGGAGCGAAATTGGTCGCATAGTCATCGCGGTAGAAGCTGATGTCCAGGCTGCCGAGCGGAACGTCGACGCCCTCGATCTCCTTGATCTCCTCAGCGAGCTTCTTTGCCAGAAGGTCGCCGCGCGTGACGATGCCGACCAGAGCGAGGTCTTCACAGCCCTCGTTGCGCTCGAGAATCTCGTGCGCGATGCGGGTCATCGCTCGATTGACGGCGGTCTCGTCCATGATGACCGCCTTGGGGGAAGTCGTGCCCATCGATCTCCTTCCTCACATGTCTTGACTGCTGACACAGTCAAAAAAATAGATGCCCGACCGCTCAAAGCGGACCAGACACCCACAGGAAGGGCTGCTCTTTGGCAGCAATGTAATTCCATGTGGGTATCTCGTACCCCTTTAATGGCCAAGGCATAGTGTAGCCAACCTCGGGCTCAAATGCGAGTATAAATACTAGTCAATCCGTAAACGGAGCCAATCGCTCCATAAACCTATATATATTTGTGGGACGAGCTTGAAAACCTTGGTTCGAGCTGGCATAATCCCCCCTGCTGCACGTAAATCGGATCTACGTCCAGGGCCGTAGCGTGGGCACTATCGCCAAAAGAGAAATATCTCTGTGTAGATTGCGCACAGAGACATGCTTCTGTGCTATAGTTCAGGCTTGTTTGTTAACGCGACATGTTCGTTTGTCGCCCAAGGAGGGTCAGTTATGTCCAAAGTTTGCGAAGTTTGCGGTAAGCACCCCGTTGCCGGTCGCTCCATCAGCCACTCTCACCGCGTCACCAACCGTAAGTTCCGCCCCAACATCCAGCGCGTCTACGTCGTCGTCGATGGTCACCGTCGCAAGATGAACGTTTGCTCCACCTGCCTCAAGTCCGGCAAGGTTGCGCGCTCCTAAATAAGGTCTTACCAACAAGTACCTCGGACTCTCCGGGTCAAAGACCTCGCGTTCATATAGAACTTACCAAAGGCGCCCTCCCCTACGGAGGGCGCTTTTTTGCACTCATTGGGGACACACTCATTGGGGACAGACATGAAGCACGCATGCGACGCACTGACTGGCTCCGGCCCCTGCCTCACGCCGCATCCTTCCAGCCTGCAGTTGCCTTGGTCACGCTTGTAGCGCCGATGCCGGTGATACGGGCAATTTGCTTGACCGTGAGATGCGCCCGCCTAAGCCTCAGCAGACACGCATCGCGTTCGGGGCGTGGCAGGGCTTTGAGCAGTGCAGGATCTATGCTCGGCAGAACTTCGCGCGCAACGGAAAGGGCCTCCTCATCGGGGATCCGCCGGCGTGGAAGAACCTCCATTGACCAGATGCGCCCGGCAACTTCCTCGAGATGCTCGCAATAGCAACGGGAGCCACCGACAATATCGAGCATAGGGGCCGCATCACAGATGTCAAAGGGATCGTAGCCCAGCTGATATGCCTTGTAACTTGACCAGCGGTACGCCTCAAGCGAGTCGAGCACACCTTTCACGGGATTGAGATGGATATAATCGAGCAGCTGCACTGCCTGCGTGTCCAACTCAACCGCGACCCGCGAATAGCGATTGTCGAAATGCCTGCAATCTATTTATAACCAATGAGCAATGAGCGGCAATAACAGGCCCAGAACGGCAAAATGGCAAAACGATGTCTGTCCCAAATGAGTGAAAGCACTCATGTAAGTCCGTCCCCAATGAGCGGGGCGATGCAGCAGGCAGATAGTTTTAGTTAAAGCGGTTCATTTTATTGAAGCGTTTTAGTGTGCCTTTTACAGGAATCTTACCGTTCGCCGAATAATTTCTTGCTATCATGCAAGGCGTAGGGTAAATCTCCGATCGCAAGGAGACACAAATGGTGAAAAAGTCACCGGAAAACACTACTCCCGCAATTGTGGACAACGTAGAGGCGCTTGAGGCTAAGCTCGCTCAGATGCGAGAGGCCCAGGCGCTTTTTGCTACGTACACGCAGGAGCAGGTCGACAAGATCTTCTATGAGGCCGCCATGGCCGCCAACAAGGCTCGTATCCCGTTGGCGAAGATGGCCATCGAGGAGACCGGCCGCGGCGTTCTTGAGGACAAGGTCATCAAGAACCACTACGCCGCAGAGTACATCTACAACGCTTACAAGAACACCAAGACCTGTGGCGTTCTGGAGCGCGACGAGGCTTACGGCATCACCAAGATCGCCGAGCCCATCGGCATCGTGGGCGCCGTCATCCCGACGACCAACCCCACCTCCACCGCGATCTTCAAGACGCTGATCTGCCTGAAGACCCGCAACGCCATCATCATCTCCCCGCACCCGGCAGCCGCCAAGTGCACCATCGCCGCCGCCAAGCTCGTGCTTGACGCCGCCGTCAAGGCCGGCGCCCCCGAGGGCATCATCGGCTGGGTCGATGTCCCCTCCATCGAGCTGACCAACATGGTCATGCGCGACGTCGACATCATCCTCGCCACCGGTGGCCCGGGTATGGTCAAGGCCGCCTACTCCTCGGGCAAGCCCGCCCTGGGCGTTGGCGCCGGTAACACCCCGGTCGTCATCGACGACACCGCCGACGTGCTGCTCGCCGTCAACTCCATCATCCACTCCAAGACCTTCGATAACGGCATGATCTGCGCTTCCGAGCAGTCCGTGACCGTCATCGACAGCATCTATGACCAGGTTAAGGCCGAGTTCCAGAAGCGCGGCTGCTACTTCGTCAAGCAGGGTGCCGAGATGGAGGCCCTGCGTGCCGCCATGTTCAAGAACGGCGCCCTGGATCACCGCATCCCCGGCATGGCTGCCGCCAAGATCGCCGAGCTCGCCGGCATCGAGGTTCCCGCCAAGACCAAGATCCTGATCGCTGAGGTCACCTCCACCGACCCCGCCAAGGAGGAGTTCTCCCACGAGAAGCTCTCCCCGGTCCTGGCCATGTACCATGCCAAGGACTTCCAGGAGGCCGTCGACAAGGCCGAGCACCTGGTGCTCGCCGGTGGCCCGGGCCACACCGCCTCTCTGTACGTGCACCCCGCCCAGGCCGAGAAGATCAGCCTGTTCGAGCACGTCATGAAGGCCTGCCGCATCGTCATCAACACCCCGTCCTCGCACGGTGGCATCGGTGACCTGTACAACTTTGGCATGAAGCCGTCTCTGACCCTGGGCTGCGGCTCCTGGGGCGGCAACTCCGTCTCCGAGAACGTTGGGGTGAAGCACTTGATCAACGTTAAGACTGTGGCCGAGCGCCGTGAGAACATGCTGTGGTTCCGCGCTCCCGAGAAGGTCTACTTCAAGAAGGGTTCCACGCCCGTCGCTCTCGACGAGCTGGGCAACGTCATGGGCAAGAAGCGCGCCTTCATCGTTACCGACCAGTTCCTCTTCAAGAATGGCAACACCCGCGCCATCGAGGCCAAGCTCGACGAGATGGGCATCGCCCACGACTGCTTCTACGACGTCGAGCCCGATCCGTCGCTGCAGTGCGCACGTCGCGGCGCCAAGCAGATGGCTCTCTTTGAGCCGGACGTCATCATCGCCGTCGGCGGTGGCTCCGCTATGGACGCCGGCAAGATCATGTGGATGATGTACGAGCACCCCGAGTGCAAGTTTGAGGACATGGCCATGGACTTCATGGACATCCGCAAGCGTATCTTCACCTTCCCCGAGATGGGCAAGAAGGCCTACTTTGTCGCCGTCCCGACCTCCTCGGGTACCGGCTCCGAGTGCACGCCGTTCGCCATCATCACCGACAAGGAGACCGGCATCAAGTGGCCGCTCGCCGACTACGCGCTGCTCCCCAACATGGCTATCGTCGACGCCGACAACTGCATGACCGCCCCGCGCGGCCTGACCGCTGCCTCCGGCATCGACGTCATGACCCACGCCATCGAGTCCTACGTCTCCATCATGGCTTCCGATTACACCAAGGGCCTCTCCGAGCGCGCTGCCAAGCTCGTCTTTGAGAACCTGCCCTCCAGCTTCACGAACGGCGCCAAGGACCCGCATGCCCGCGAGGAGATGCACAACGCCTCCTGCATGGCCGGTATGGCCTTCGCCAACGCCTTCCTGGGCCTCAACCACTCCATGGCCCACAAGCTCGGCGCCTTCCATCACCTGCCCCACGGCATCGCTAACGCCGTCATCCTGACCCGCGTCATGCGCTACAACGCCGCTGAGGCCCCCGTCAAGATGGGCACGTTCTCTCAGTATCCTTACCCCAACGCGCTGCACAACTACGCCGAGATGGCCAAGTACTGCGGCATCGAGGGCAAGGACGACAAGGAGGTCTTCGAGAACTTCATCACGAAGCTCGAGGAGCTCAAGGACTTCATCGGTGTCAAGAAGACCATCGCCGACTACGGTGTCGACGAGCAGTACTTCCTCGACACCCTCGACGAGATGACCGAGCAGGCATTCAACGACCAGTGCACCGGCGCTAACCCGCGCTACCCGCTCATGAGCGAGATCAAGGAGCTCTACCTGGACGCCTACTACGGCCGCGAGCCCCAGGATTACGCCGTCTGCTAGTTTTAGCACGGTTTTTAACGGCGGGGGTGCACGGGTGTTTCACACACCCCCGCCGTCGCTTCTATCGCATCGTTGAAAGGATGCAACCATGCTGCTACCCGATTCCAAGACCGAACTCGTCCGTCGCGGCAACAAGGTCGTTTACGACCTGGGCGACAAGATCGTCAAGGTCTTTAACGAGACCAAGCCTGTCTCCGACGTGTTCAACGAGGCTTTGAATCTTGCCCGCATCAATGAGTGCGGCATCCGCAGCCCCAAGGCGCTCGAGGTTTCCCAGCTCGAGAACGCCAACGGCTGGGCGCTCGTGACCGAGAAGGTTCCGGGCACCACCCTTGCCGAGAAGATGACTGCCGAGCCCCAGCGCTTTGGTGAGTACCTCGAGATGTTCGTCGACCTCCAGATCGAGATCCACGGCTACACCTCCCCGCTGCTCAACCGTCAGCGCGACAAGTACGCCCGCATGATCGACAGCCTTGATCAGCTCAATGCCACCACGCGCTACAACCTTCAGGAGCGTCTGGACGGCATGACCAAGGAGTTCAAGGTCTGCCACGGCGACTTCAACCCCTCCAACGTCATCGTCGGCGACGACGGCCAGCTCTATGTGTGCGACTGGGCACACGCTACCCAGGGCTCCCCTGCTGCCGACGTTGCCACCACCTACCTGCTCTTTGCCCTCAACAGCAAGGATCAGGCTGAGGCCTACCTGGAGCTCTACTGCGACCGCGCCGACATGCCCATGCAGGTCGTGCGTCAGTGGACGAGCATCGTCGCCGCTTCCGAGCTCGCTCGTAAGCGCAACGTGAACGATGAGTTCCTTAAGAACTGGATCGACGTCGTCGATTATCAGTAATATCTGAGCGATTCATTTCGCATCGGAGGCACAAGGAAAACCCCGCAGCTCGCATGGGCTGTGGGGTTTTCCTTTTAGATATCGAGGATGCCACAAGATAAAAGGACGGCCCCGCATCTCCCCTATCTGGAGAAATGCGGGGCCGTCCCGTATATCGAACTACAAGCGAAATCGCCGATTAACGGCGTGCCGCCTTCACAAGCTCGGCGACCTTGGCGACGACCTCGTCGATCGCCACATCCTCGCGCTCACCCGTGGCACGGTCCTTGAGCTCAACGGTGCCATTCTTAAGGCCACGCTTACCCAGAACGACCTGATACGGGAAGCCCATAAGGTCGTTGTCGGCAAACTTAAAGCCGGGACGCTCGTCGCGGTCGTCGACGACAACCTCGATACCCTCGGCGCACAGGCCATCAACGATCTGCTCGCAGACGGTAGCACACTCCTCCTTCTTGGGATCGAGCGGAATCACCGCAACCTCGTACGGAGCAACGGAGACCGGCCAGACGATACCGTGCTCGTCGTTGTGCTGCTCCACGACGGCAGCGAGCGAACGGGACACGCCCACACCGTAGCAACCCATGATAAGCGGCTTCTCCTTGCCGTCCTCGTCCATAAAGGTGGCACCCATGGCCTCGGAATACTTGGTGCCCAGCTGGAAGACCTGGGAAACCTCGATGCCGCGGGAACCCGAAAGCGGCAGGCCGCAGTCGGGGCAGCAGTCACCGGGCTCAACGGTGACCAGATCGGCCCACTCATCGACGGTAAAGTCGCGCTCGGGACAGGCGCCGGTAAAGTGATAATCGACCTCGTTGGCACCGCAGGCCCACTGTTTGGACTCGCGCAGGCTCTCGTCGCAGACCAGACGAATGCCATCGGGCAGGTTAACCGGTCCGATAAAGCCCTTGTGCAGACCGTTCGCCTGAAGCTCCTCGTCGG
>USGN01000043.1 GCA_900554255.1 uncultured Collinsella sp.
CCCAGATAAAACCTGCCAAAATAAACCTGTCCCTTTTTGGCAGGTTTCTAGAAAGGCTCTTTGGACTGTGAAGGATTCCGATCTCTCCACAACGGCTGCGCGCGACGCTGCCCGCATCGTCTGGTTTAAGCGCTATCCCGCCAAGCAGACGCTCATCGCATTTTTGCTCGCGCTGTTGGCGACCACGGCGTTTTCCATCGATCCCGCCCCGGTGTCGAGCAACGCGGTCTTGGCGATTGACCCCAAAGCCTCGGGCATGCTGTACGTGTGCTACGAGGTGCTCCTCTCGTTTGCCGGCCATACCGACGCGGTCATGCTGCTTGCGCTTGCCTGCCTGCTTACGCTGCCGTTTCGCTACGTATTCTTTGGCCGCGGCGACGCTTGGCGTCCCTCGGTGATCCTTCCGTCGCTGTTCTTTGCCGTCTGCATGGTGTTTGGCCGCAGCTACGACCTCACCGATTCGGCCGAGATCGTGCTCGGCGACAAGGCCCGCATTATCTGTGCCTGGATAGGCGGTGCGGGCTGGATGCTCTTGGCGGTCGTTGCTTTCTACCTGGCTTTTGAGTGTCTAGATTGGTTGAGCTCTCGGCGCATTCCGTTTTCCGAAGCGCACTTTGGCCGCGTATGGCGTGTGGCTCACGCCGTGCTCTCGGTCCATCCCTTTGCCGGGCCCTTCCTGGTGCTTATGGTCGCCTGGGCGCCCACGCTCATCGCTTCGCTGCCCGGCCTTTTTATGGGAGATACGGGTGCGCAGATTCGCCAGTGGTTCAACTACCCCAACGGCACGAGTGACTACCTGCGTCTGCTCAATCCCAATGTGTTGCTCAACGGACATCATCCCGTGGTGCACACGGCTATCATCGGTTCGTGCGTCCAACTGGGGCTTTCACTGTTCAACAGCGCCAACGCAGGTCTTGTCATCTACACCTGCGCTCAGTTCGTCATTACGGCCGCCTGCATGGCCTATTCCATCTCGTCGTTGCGCAAGCTGGGCGTGAGCCTGCCGGTCCGCGGCGTGATCTTGCTGTTCTTTGTGTTTATGCCGATGTTCTCTAACTACGCGGCGTTGCTCACCAAAGACGTGCTCTTTGCCGACGCGTTCTTGGTGCTGCTGGTACAGACCGTCAAGCTCGTGGCATGTGGCTTGCCCCGTCGTGATGCCAATGTCGAGCGAACGGGCGAGAAAGCCCCCGTGCTCTTTGCGCGCCACGACTGGCTGCTGCTTGCTCTGGGCGCCATGGGCTCCACGTTTCTGCGTAACGGCGGCCTGGTGTTTCCCCTGGCGGCATGCGTAATCGCGGCGGCGCTTTGCGCATGGGACGTGCATGTGGCTCGTCGTGCAGCCAAGCAGGCTGGTGCTGCGCCTTCGGGCGCCACCCCGCGTTTCCGCTGGGTGGGAGTTCTTGTGGTGCTTGCGCTCTGCCTTGCCTCTAATATGTACTTCACCAAGGTCTTTATGCCGGCACACGACATCACGCCTGGTTCCAAGCGCGAAATCCTCTCGATTCCGTTCCAGCAGACGGCTCGTTTTGTCCAAAAGCACGACGGCCTCAACTCGGGCGTCAACCCCACGGTTAAGGAGGACGGCACCATCGTGGAGGCTCCTTGCGACGGCTTGGTGACCGACGAAGAGCGTGCCGTGATCGACCGTGTGCTCAAGTACGAGAATCTGGGCCGCCGTTACAACCCGGATAAGTCGGACGCCGTCAAAAATTGCTTTAACGAGTACGCCTCGCAGGAGGACATCAAGGCTTATTTTGAGGTGTGGGCCCAGATGTTCAAAAAGGATCCCGAGTGCTATATCTCGGCGCTCATCAATAACTACTACGGCTACTTTTATCCGAGCGCCCGCGATGCGTGGGTCTACAGCACGGCGCGCAGTGCCGAGATTATGGCGAAGCCCGATAACCTCAAGTACTTTGACTTCCATCCGGTCGATAGCAAGGTCGTGCGCTGGTGCGACCACCTGATCAACCTGTATCGCGTGGCAGTACAACGCATCCCGTTTATCTCGCTCACCATGAGCTCGGCCACCTATGTGTGGATCATGATCGCCGTGGTGCTCTATCTGCTACGTCGTCATTCGTGGCGCGGGCTGGCCATTTGGGTGCCGCTGCTGGGCGTGCTCGCCGTGTGCCTGATCGGTCCCTGCAATGGCTCGACCTACATGCGCTACCTGTATCCGGTCATCGCCTGCATGCCCTTTGCCATCGGCGCCACCATCACCCGCAGCGACCTCCTCTGGTCCTAATTTGGTGCATTGGGGTCAGGTTGCTTTGCACCAAAGGGTGGCATCATCACGACGCCTTCATTTTGGGGTTTATCTCGCAGGCCAGTAGGTATATCATAACGACGTTTGTTTATATTGCCCGAGCATCTGCGCTGGGCTTTAGGTCGAAACCGATAGGAGACACGTATGTCCGGACACTCTAAGTGGGCCACAACCAAGCATCGTAAGGGCGCGCAGGACGCCAAGCGTTCCGCCCTCTTCTCCAAGCTGAGCCGCAACATCACCGTTGCTGCCCGTCTCGGCGGTGACCCGCTGCCCGAGAACAACGCCAGCCTCGCCGCTGCCGTTGCCAAGGCCAAGGCTCAGTCCATGCCCAAGGACAAGATCAAGTCCGCTATCGACAAGGCCTTCGGTTCGGGTGCTGACGCCGCCGTCTACGAGAACATCGTGTACGAGGGCTACGGTCCTGCCGGTGTCGCCGTCTACGTCGACTGCCTGACCGACAACCGCAACCGCACCGCCGCTGATGTCCGTTCCGCCTTCTCCCACGCTGGTGGCAACTTGGGCACCTCCGGCTCCGTCGCCTTCCAGTTTGAGCGCAAGGGCCAGATCGTCGTCGCCAAGGAGATCCTGGACGAGAACGCCAAGAAGGAGACCATGATCGCCAACGGTGCTGCCGGTGACGAGGATGAGTTCATGATGGCCATCGCCGAGGCCGGTGGCGAGGACTACGAGGACGCCGGCGAGGAGTGGATTGTCTGGACCGCTGCTAACGACGTCATGGCTGTCTCCAAGGTGCTCGAGGAGCAGGGCGTCCAGGTCAAGGGTTCCGAGACCACCATGGTCCCGACTACCCCGACCGAGGTCTCCGGCGCCGACGCCAAGAAGGTCCAGCGCCTTATCGACCGTCTCGAGGAGCTCGACGACGTCCAGGACGTCTACAGCACCATGGACATGACCGACGAGGTCATCGCTGCCCTCGAGGAGGAGTAGCGCCTGCACGGGTTAAGCCGTGCATATCTGGGCATAATGAAGCGAGCATGCAAGCCTCGTGGAATAGATGAGCCGGATCCGCGTGCGTAGAGCACCGGACCCGGCTCTTTTATAATGATGCGAACCGTTTTGCATTTCGAGAGCCGAGATTTGAAGGGAGCGCTACGTGCGCGTACTCAAACGAGCCCTAGCGATTGTGTATCTTGCCACCGCCATCGTGGCGCTGGGTACGCTTGTCTGCCAGTTTTGGGGGCCGTATACGTATCGCTTTATGCTGCTGATGCGCGACCCCATGCCGCGCATTGTCGTGACGGCATGCGGCGGAGTTGTGGCGATCGGCGTGCTGGTAAGCTTCTTCCGCCTGATGTTTGCCCGTCGCGAGCCGTCCTGTGTGCATCCGGCGGGGGAGCGCAATATCGAGGTTACCCTTGCGGCGCTTTCTTCGTGTGCCAGGGCTGCTGCCGAGCGCGACGACCGCGTGATGGTCGAGCATGTCGAGGCCCGCGTCCAAGGCCCCGACGATTCGCGCGTCCGATTTAAGGTCGAGGCTATCGCGCTTGACGATAAGGACGTGGCATCTCTGGCTACTGCGATGCAGCAGCGCATCGAAGAAGCTTGCGACACCATGCTCGGCACGCCGGGTACGACCACGCGCGTCCGTTTTTTGCCGTCCAAGACTACCGTCCAGACCGTGGAGGTTTCCGGTGAGTGATACCAATCAAGACAAGATCGCCCGCACGCCGCGCCTGAAGATCGACCAGAACGCTACGCCGGCAGGCGAGTCCGCCGACACCAAGCCCGAGGCCGGCGAGCAGCACGACAGCGCCGCCAATGACTTTGACGAGGCCATGGGTCTCATCAAAGGTACGGGCGCTGCTATCTGGAGCTACGCCGTGCGCCACCCCAATACTACGCTCGGCGCCTTGGCAGGCTTTATCCTCGCCGTGCTGGTACTTACGTTGGGTCTGTGGGACACGCTCGTCATCGCATTCTTTGTGCTGATCGGCGCCGTGATCGGCCAGATTCGCGACGGCGAGAACGGTATCGTCAACTTCTTCGGCCGTCTGTTTAGCGGCCGCTAATATGAATTCGACTGTCGCATCTGCGGCAGGCATAAGGAGGAACCATGGCTTTTAATACGAAGGTCGATGTAGCCGATACCGAGCTCGAGGAGAACGAAGCGGTCGTCGCCGAAGCCGAGGATGTGACGCTCGAGGACGAAGCTCTTGTCGAGGCCGAGTCCGATGAGGATGAGGACGACGAGGAGGCGGACGAGTCCGAGGACTCGCTGACCTATTCCAACGGTGTGATCGAGAAGATCGTTGCCATGGCCACTCGCGAGGTTCCGCACGTTCTGGGCATGAAGGGTAATCTCATGCATTTTGTGCAGGAGCAGTTTGGTGCCGAGAATCTGACCAAGGGCGTGACGGTCGAGGTCACCGACGATAATCGCGTGGTCGTCAACATCTCCGTCATTATCGAGTACGGCGCCTATGCGCCCGCGATATTCGACGATGTCAAGGCGCGCGTCACTGAGCGCCTTGCCGCGATGACCGGCCTTGAGGTGGCGGGCGTCAACCTGCGCATCGAGGACGTCATCACCCCCGAGGAGTACGAGCACCGCACCAGCCAGCACGAATAACCTTCCAAAAAGGGACAGGTTTGTTTTGGCAGGTTTTATCTGCGAAAACGTTAAACGGCCGACCGTGCAAGCAAAAGCGTGGCCGGCCGTTATTTGTATGCCCCCCGATGTAGGCATACCGCTCGTCTAACTAGGGGTTGCAATCGTCGCGTTCCGCGTTACCCTAATGGGCGCATTGTTTCCAAATTGTTAACGAGGGGTTGCCGTAATGGCTGACGAGCACGAAACAGAAAGCAAGGCATGGGCAATTGAGGCCGCCGCGGCAGAGGCGGCATCGCGTGCTGCCGAGGAGATGCATCGTCCTCCCGTGGTGCCGATGGAGCGCGTGGTTGATCGCACCGATATCGAGCGCGGCGAGCGTGCCGGTCAAAAGCGCAGCCAGGAGCCGGGCTTCCCGCGCTTTTTTGCCGAGCTCAATCTGGGCCTGATTCTTACGGCCTTTGCCATCGTTGCGTTTAAAACCCCTAATCACTTTGCTTTTGGCGGCACCTCGGGCGTGTCGGTCATTCTGTCCACGCTGTTCCCGACCCTGCCCGTCGGCGTCTTTATGTGGATTATCAACGCGGTTCTCGTCGTTTTGGGCTTTATCTTTTTGGAGCGCAAGGCAATCCTGTGGAGCGTCTTCGCCTCGTTTGCGCTGTCCGCCTATGTTTCGCTGTTTGAGCTTTTTATTCCGACCGATGTCTCTCTGACGGGTGATATGTGGCTCGACCTGTGCTTTGCCGTCATCTTGCCGGCGCTTGGCAGCGCTATTGTCTTTGACATCGGCGCCTCGACGGGTGGCACGGACATTCTTGCCATGATCCTCAAGCGCCGTACGACGCTCGAGATTGGCCGTGCCCTGCTGCTGGTCGATATCGGCATCGTGACCATCGCGGCCTTTTTGTATGGCCCGCGTGTCGGTCTGTATTGCGTGCTCGGCCTGTTTGCCAAGACGCTTGTGGTCGACAAAGCCATTGAGAGCATTCACCTGCGCAAAGTCTGCACGGTCATTTGTTCCGAGCCCCTTAAGGTCGAGGAGTTTATCGTCAAGCATCTCAACCGCACGGCGACCATCAGCCGCGGCTACGGTGCCTTCTCGGGCAAGTGCGTGACGGTGATTATGAGCGTGCTGAGCCGTCGCGAGGCCGTGCAGCTGCGCCGTTATGCGCGCGAGGTCGATCCGGGTGCCTTTATCACGATCGTCGACAGCTCCGAGATCGTCGGCAAGGGCTTCCGCGGAACGAACTAGCACAGACGTATTTAACGAACCGCCTGCTGGCGCCGTGTATCTTGCAAATCGGTCATCTTTGAGTATTTGATCCCACATTGGGCGATAATGATGCTAAAGACATCGTTTGCGATCCAAGTGATTCGTTCAAGATACGAAGGGATGATTCTATGTTCTGCTCGCAGTGTGGCGCCCCCATGGGCGATAACGACAAGTTCTGCGGCGCGTGTGGTGCTCCTAATGCCGGTGCCGCTGGCCCCGCTCCCCAGGGACAGCCCCAGCCCCAGCAGTTTGTTCCGCAACCGCCCGTGGCGAATGCGCCAAAGGGCTGTGTGGCTCAGGCGTTCCAAGATATGACCAAGACTCCGGGCGTGCTTCAGCGTGTATGCCAAATCGCGTTTTTGCCGGCGCTGATTTGCGTTGTGTCGGTGCTCGTGTTGTTTATTCCCGTTATTGGCGGCATTGCGGCTGCCATCGGCTTTTTGGCAGCTTGCATTGCGAGCGTGTGCGGTTCCGGCTTTGGTATCGAGTGGGGTCGCGATCTGTCGCTCAAGGTTGATGACGGCATGGATCGTCCACTCATGCGTTCCACGTCGTTTGGCCTCGGAGTCTTTTCGAGCGTTATCTCGGTCGTGCTCGAGGTTATCGCTGCCATTCCCGTTATCGGTGTAGTGCTTTCGCTGGTGGAGGGCGTGGTAATTGGCGCCGCGGGCTCGTATTCTTATTACGGCTCTTATGCGCTCGAGGCTGCGCTGTTCGGTTCGCTCGGCCTGCTTGTCCTTGCGCTAATTGCCTCGGCGATTCTGGGTGTCTTCTTTAAGATGTTCGCCGACATCGCCGTGATGCACTTTGCGGTGACCGGTCGCGTCGAGAGCGCGTTTTCGCTCGATAAGGTCTGGGCGGCGTTTAAGCACAACAAGACCAAGCTGTTCTGTGCTTCGTTCCTTCCCGAGTTTTTGACGGGCCTGGTCGCCAACGTTGTCACATGGATCTTGACGGTCGTCTTTGGCGCCATTGCCTCTGTCGGTATGTATAGCTACTACTATCGTCCTACGGGTATTGAGGCAATTGTTACCGGCGGTGGCGTCACGCTCGCGCTGTTCTTGGTGCTGGTCGCTTTCGTCACCGTATTTCTTACGGTCTTTGGCAAGATGCTCAAGCACCGTGCCGTTGGCTATTGGGCCGCACGCTATGCAAGCGAGTGGGCCGATGAGGATAAGGACGACGTCCTGACTTTTGTGTTGCCCTTCGAGAAGAAGTCCGCTCCTTCGGGTTACAGCGCTCCGGATGCTTCGCCGGCGCCTGCACCCGCTCCCGCGACCGAGTCTGAGCCGGCGCCCGAGTCTGAGACGGCATCTGAGCCCGAGCCTGCGCCTGAGCCTGCGCCTGAGCCTGAGCCGGCACCTGCACCTGAGCTGGCACCTGCACCTGAGTCGGCGTCCGAGCCAAGCTCCGACGAGGAACCTCAGGACGAGTAGCCATGCCGTCTGCCATTTGGGGACGGGGTAGAAATGGTAGAAATAGCGCTTGATAAATGAGCGGGGGCGTCCGCCCCCGCTTTGACATCGCGATGTGGCTATGACTGCGAGATGCCAGCGAATCGATTACTCGTCGTGCTTCTCCTCACGGCGTGCGGCAGCGCGTGCGTCGTGGATGCCCTTGATCGCGGCATGGCGAGCCGTTCGGGCATCATGGATGGCGTCGCGAGCCTCGGCGGTCGTCGCCTTGGCAGAGCGCAACTTGGCGGCCAGATCGGGGTTGGTTTCGGCGACCGCGGTAATCGCGGGGCCGTCGAGCTCCTCTTGCGTGGGCTCGGCCAAAAAGTCGATAGCATACTGGGCGGCCACCATGGAGCCCTTTGCCAGCACGGTCTCGTCGATCTTGTAGAAGCAGGAATGTTGGGCGTACGTGGCGCCAATCTTGGGGTTGCGCGTACCTACAAAGGCGAGCACGCCCGGTACGCGACGCAGGTACTCCGAAAAATCCTCGCCCGAAAGCGTGCCGCGGTAATGGCCCTCGCCCGCGGGACCCAGGCACTTGAGCACAGCTTGGCGGCAGCGCTCGCTCGAGGCGGCATCGTTTTCGACCTTGTAGTTGGCGATGGTGTAGTCGGTGAGCTCTGCCTCGGCGCCCAAGGCGGCCGCGGTATGCTCCACGATGCGGCGCATAAGCTCCGGCATTTCCTCGTGGGTCGAATCTCCGTAGGTGCGCACCGTGCCGGCGAGGTAGGCCGTGCCGGCGATAACGTTGCGCGCGGTGCCGCCGTGCAGCTCGCCGACGGTGATGACGGCCGGCTCGTAGGGGCTGATTTCGCGCGAGACGATGGTCTGCAGGGCGTTGACGATTTCGGCGGCAACCATAACGGCGTCGTGGCCGCGCTGGGGCATGGCGCCATGGCACGAGGTGCCGCGGACATCGATGCGGAACCAGTCGGTATTTGCCATGCGCGGACCGGGCTCGCAGCTCACGGTGCCGGCATCGACCTCGCTCCAGATGTGCGCGGCATAGGCGCCGTCGACGCCATCGAGCACACCCGTGCCGATCATGAGCTTGGCGCCCTGGCCGTTTTCCTCGCTGGGCTGGAATACGATGCGGACTTCGCCGTGGATGTCGTCGGTCATATGGCGCAGGATTTGCAGCGTTCCGAGCATCATGGCGATATGGCAGTCGTGGCCGCAGGCGTGCATGCAGCCCTCATTGACGCTGGCGAACTCCTCGCCGGTCTGCTCAGTGACGGGCAGGGCGTCGATATCGGCGCGCAGCAGGATACGGCGGCGCGGCGTGCCGTCCTCGCGGTAGGCATCGGGCGCGGTACCGCG
>USGN01000044.1 GCA_900554255.1 uncultured Collinsella sp.
CGAAAACAAAATGGGAACACGCCCCGCAAGGAGTGTCCCCAAGTGCCGGGTCGCAGCTACACGAGTCCAAAGTGCTTCGCGGCGTTGTAGATGCCGTCATCGTCTACGGCGGTCGTAACGTAGGTCGCTGCGGCCTTCACAGTCTCCTGCGCGTTGCCCATGGCCACACTAGTGCCCACGGCGGCAAACATCGACAGGTCGTTCTCGCCGTCGCCAAAGGCAATCGCCTCGCTCGCGTCGATGCCCAGGCGCTCCAGCGTCGCCGCCACGCCCAGGTCCTTGCCGCCGTTAGCGGGAATAATGTCACAGAACAGGTCGCACCAGCGCGTGGTGAGCGAATGCGACACGGCATCGGTCACGATATGCTCGTCGTCAGGGTCCACAAAGGCGCAGAACTGGTAGACCGGTGCGTCAAAGGCGTGCTCAAACGGCTCCTCGTGGTAGACGATTCCCGCGTTGCTGCCAGCCGTCACCACGCACTCGGACAGGCGGTTCACAAACGAGTTCTCGCCCTGCATGCACAGCGAGTCGTAGCGCCCCTGCGCCACCTGGTCCACAATCACCGCGACGTCGTCCGAATCGATCGGGCAGCTGCGGTAAACTCCCTCGGCATCAAAGCAGTGCTGGCCCGAGAGCGTAATGTACGCATCCCAGCCCAGGTCGAAAAGCCAGTCCGGCATCTGGTAGGTCGGACGGCCCGTGGCGATCACGCACGCAATCCCCTGCTCGCGAAAGCTGTCGAGCACCTGCTGCGCCGACGCCGGAATCCGGTGGGTCTTAAAGCTCAGCAGCGTACCGTCGATATCGAAAAACGCGGCTTTGATCATCCTCGTCTACTCCTCGCCCTCGAGCTTTTCGCTCGCCTCGAGCCACGCCATCTCCAGCTCGTCCATGGCGGCGTGAGCCTCGTCGATCTTTGCCTGCTGCTCGCCGAGCGCCGTGTAGTTGGTGGGATCGACCTGGGCCATCGCGGCCTCGGCCTCCTCAACGCGAGCGCGCTGCGTCTCCATCTTGCGCTCGAGCGAGCTCACCTCGCGGCGGAGCTTCTGACGTTCGGCGTTGGACAGGCCGTTGGGCTGACCGCTCGACTTGGGCTTTTCGGCCGCAGCTGCCGCGGCACCGGTGTCGAACGTGCCGGTCTTGGCGCTCGGTGCGCCCACGGGCTCGCCCTCGGCGGTAGCGTTGCACAGGCGCAGGTACTGGTCGACGCCGCCGGGCATATGCGTCAGGTGGCCGTCGAGCAGCGCCCACTGCTGGTCGGTCACGCGCTCCATCAAGAAGCGGTCGTGCGTCACCAGAATCAACGTGCCCGGCCATGCGTCCAACAGCTCCTCGATGGCGGCCAGCATGTCGGTGTCCATGTCGTTGCCCGGCTCGTCCAGGATGAGCACGTTGGGCTCGTCCAGGATTGTCAGCAGCAGCGACAGGCGACGGCGCTGGCCGCCCGAAAGATCGCCGATGCGGCTCCAGAGCTGCTGCGTCGTAAAGCCCAGGCGCTCGCAGAGCTTCTCGGGCGAAGTCTCCTTGCCGTCGATGACGTAGTACTTCTTATAGTTGCTGAGCACCTCGCGGATCGTGTCGCTCATGTATGGCTCGAGCTCCTCGAGCTGCTGCGACAGCACGCCAAAGCGTACCGTCTGGCCAATCTTCACGCGGCCGCGCGTGGGCGCAATTTTACCCTGGATCACATCGAGCAGCGTCGACTTGCCAGCGCCATTCTCACCCAAAAGACCATAGCGGTCGCCCGCACCAATGAGCCAGGTCACATCGGAGAGCACCTGCTTGGGCGCGCCGCCGGCATCCGCATAGCCGGCATCCACGTCGACCACGTCGATAACCTGCTTGCCTAGGCGGCTCACGGCGAGGCGCTTGAGCTCCAGCTCGTCACGCATGGGCGGCACGTCGGCGATCAGCTCGCGAGCGGCATCCACACGAAACTTGGGCTTGGTGGAGCGCGCCTGGGCACCGCGGCTCAGCCACGCGAGCTCCTTGCGCGCCATGTTGCGACGGCGCTCCTCGGTAACCGCGGCCATGCGGTCGCGCTCTACGCGCTGCAGGATGTAGGCCGAGTAACCGCCCTCGAAGGGATCGACCTGGCCGTCGTGGACTTCCCACATGCTGGTGCAGACCTCGTCCAAGAACCAGCGGTCGTGCGTGACCACGAGCATGGCGCCCTGACCGCGCTGCCAGCGGGCCTTTAAGTGACGCGCGAGCCAGTTGATGGTGCGCATGTCCAGGTGGTTGGTGGGCTCGTCGAGCATGAGCACGTCGTAGTCGCCGATCAGCAGGCGCGCAAGGTCCACGCGACGGCGCTGGCCGCCCGAAAGCTCGCCCACCGTGCCCTCCCAGGGCACATCGCTAATAAGGCCGGCGAGGATCTGGCGCGTGCGGGGGCTCGACGCCCACTCGTACTCGGGCGTGTCGCCCACAACGGCATGATGCACGGTATCGGTGTCGACAAGCTGGTCCTTTTGACCGAGCAATCCAATCGTCGTGTCGCGGCGGTGCGTCACGCGGCCGTCGTCGGGCTCCAACGTGCCGGCGAGCACGCTCAGCAGCGTCGACTTGCCGTCGCCGTTTTTACCGACAATACCAATGCGGTCGCCCTCGCCCACGCCGAGCGTCACGCTATCGAAAATATGCTTGGTGGGAAACTCTAGGCTGACGGAATCGCATCCCAAAAGAATCGCCATATGCCCTGCTCCTTCGTAGAAATTCAACGTTGTCCATGATAGCAGCGAGCCCCACCCCAAACCACCACGAAGGTGCCTGTCCCCTTTGTGGTGGTCGGTCTGGCAGCGACACAAAAAGGCGGGCCATCTCCCGCAAGAGATGACCCGCCCCTCCAATCAGTCCCGTGGCGACCGTGGCCACCGCGGGCCTCAAGCATGTCCCGGACTAGGAGAACATGCCGGTGAGGTAATCATTCAGCCGCTTATCCTTGGGCCGTTGGAAAATCTCGTCGGTCTCGTCGTACTCGACCATATCGCCCATGTAGAAGAACGCCGTGCGATTGGACACACGCGACGCCTGTTCCATGTTGTGCGTCACGATGACGATGGCACGGTCGGCAACGATTGACGACATAAGGTCCTCGATCGCCAGCGTCGAGATGGGGTCGAGCGCCTAGCAGGGCTCGTCAAACAGGATCACGTCGGGGTTGAGCGCGAGCGTGCGCGCGATGCACAGGCGCTGCTGCTGACCGCCCGAAAGCGCGTAGGCGCTCTTGTCGAGCTTGTCCTTGACCTCGTCCCACAGCGCCGCGCCGCGCAGACTCTCCTCGACCATGCGATCGAGCTCGTCGCGGTCGGTGACACCGTGGCGCTTAGGCGCAAACGTGATGTTGTCGCGAATGGACTTGCGGAACGGGTTGGGCTGTTGGAACACCATGCCAATGGAGCGACGCAGCTCGTAGGTGTTCTCGGTCTTGGTATTCACGTTGCGCCCGCGGTAATTGATTTCGCCCTCCACGCGGCAGCCGCGAATCTCGCGATTCATCAGGTTGAGGCTACGCAAGAAGGTCGACTTACCGCAGCCCGAAGGCCCAATGAGCGCCGTGATCTCACCCTTGTGGAAGTCGAGCGACGTATTGTGCAGCGCATGGTGGTCGCCATAGTACACGTTGACGTCCTTGGTGGAGAGCACGACCTCGTCGCTCACGGCCTTGCCGCTCACGCGCACGCGCTTCTCGCTCTCCCCCACACTCGACAGAAAGTCCTGGGTCTCGGACGATGCCACTTCGGTTGCGGGCGTTGCTTTCATCTCGCTCATTCGGCCGTCATCTTCCTTGCCAGTTGCTTGCCCACGATACGGGCGACCACGTTAAACAGCAGCACGCAAATCATCAACAGCGCCGCGGTGCCCCAGACGATCTGCTGGGCCTCGGGGCTGCCCTCGCCATAGATCTTGTAGATGTGCACGGCGAGCGACTCACCGGGGCGGAACACGTTCCAGGCGCAAGTGGGGCTCGACAGGTTAAAGCTCAAGAAATTCAGGCGAACCGGCGAACTCATGCCCGAGGTAAAGAGCAGTGCCGCGGCCTCGCCAAACACGCGGCCGGCCGAAAGCACGATGCCGGTCACGATGGCGGGCATGGCCTCGGGGATCAGGATGTGCAGCGTGGCTTCCCAACGAGTAAGGCCCATGGCCAGGCACGCATCGCGCTGGGTCTGCGGCACGTCCTCGAGCGCCTGCTGGATCACGCGCACCAGGATGGGGATGTTGAACATGGTGAGCGCGACGGCGCCGGAGATGATGGAGTACTTCCAGCCCAGCTGAACCGAGAACACCAGAAATCCGAACATGCCGACGACGATGGAAGGCAGCGAGGACAGCGTCTCGATGGCGGTGGAGGCGATGTCGCGGATGGGCCCGTCCGGCGCGTACTCGACCAGGAAGACCGCGCCGCCCAGGCTGATGGGCACCGAGATGATCAGGGTGATCAGCAGCAGATAGAACGAGTCGAATAGCTGGTAGAGTACGCCGCCCTGGGTCCCGTTGGCGCGCGACGGCTGCGTGAGAAAGCCCGGCTGGAACAGCGTCGAGATGCCCTCGAACAGGATGTAGGCCACCATGGAGATGACGATGAGCATGACGATGGCGACGATTGCCGTCAACACGCCCGTAGCGATGCGGTCCTGTTTTTGGACGCGCTCGAGTCTCGCCTCGTCGATATGGATGCGCGTGCTAGCCACGAGTCTTCGCCCCCTTGCGGCCAATGAGATGGATGATCAGGATGAAGATGAGGCTCATGCCCATCAGCAGCAGACCGAGCGCCCACAGAACATCGTCCTGGGCCGAGCCCTCGGCATAGACCGCCATGGACGTGGTGAGCGTGGTGGTGATGGTCGAGGCCGGCGACAGCAGCGACGTCGGCATGGCCTCGATGCCGCCGATAACCATGCGCACGGCGAGCGTCTCGCCAAAGGCGCGCGTCATGCCAAGGATGACCGCAGTCATGAGCGACGGCATGGCAGACTTGAGCACCACGTGCCAGATGGTCTGCCAGCGGGTGTAGCCCAGCGCGAGCGAGCCCTGACGGTAGCTGTCGGGCACGGCACGCAGGCCGTCGACCGAAAGCGTAGTCATAGTCGGCAGGATCATGACGGCCAGCACGATGGCGCCGGGCAAGATGCCCAGGCCCGTGCTCACATGGAAAACGCTCTTCATAAGGCCGACAACCACGTGAAAGCCGATCAAGCCAAAGACGACCGAGGGAATGCCGGTCAAAAGCTCAATAAGCGGCTGAAAGATCTTGGAACCAAACTTAGGCTGGATCTCGACCGCAAAGATGGCAGAGCCGATGGCGATGGGCAGCGCGATAAGCGTGGAGAGCACCATGACCGCAAACGAGGTGACGATCAGGGGCAGGGCGCCGGTATAGGGCAGACCGTTTTCGGCTGTGTTGGCCAGGTCCCACTTGGTGCCGGTGAAGAACTCGACAACCGAAACGCCATCCTTGAGAAAAGCCGAGAGGCCCTTTTGGGCGACCATGAAGATAAGCGCGGCAACGACAAGCGTCACGAGCGCTACGCACGCGCCCGTGACGCCCAGGCCCACGTTCTCAAGGTCGCGCTTTGGCAGCTGTTTTGCCATTGCAAACCTTTCCGGGGGCGATTACTTATTTAGCAGAGACCTTGCCGCTGGCGTCCTTGACGACCTTCATGGCAGAGACGGGGATAAAGCCCTGCTCCTCGACGAGCTTGCCCTGGACGTCGTCGGAAAGCATGAACTCCAAGAAGGCCTTGGTGGCCTCGTCGGCGTCCTTGGAGCAGTACATGTGCTCGGTAGCCCAGATCTTGAAGGAGTCGTCGGTGACGTTTGCGCTCTTGGGCTCGACGCCCTCGACCTTGATGGCGTTGAACTTGGAGTCATCAAAGTGCGAGAAATCGAGGTAGGAGATGGCGTTGTCGGTGCTGCCCATCTGAGTCTGGACGTCGCCGGACTTGTCGAGCTCCGCATCGCCCTTGAACTCGTTTGCCTCAGAACCAAAAACAGCAGCCTCAAAGGTGGCACGAGTACCAGAACCGGCCTTGCGGTTGAGAACGACGATGGTGGCGTCGTCGCCGCCGACCTCCTTCCAGTTGGTAATCTGACCGGAGAAGATACCCTTGAGCTGCTCGAGGGACAGGTCGTCGACCTTGACGTTCTTGGAGACGACGGGGCCCATGCCCACGACGGCGACCTCGTGGTCGACGAGGTTCTTGACTTGATCGGCCTCAAGCTTGGTCTCGGCGAAGACGTCGGAGTTACCGATGGTGACGGTGCCGGCGGCAACAGCGGTCAGACCTTTGCCCGAACCGTTGCCCGAGCCGGAGACGGAGACGTCGGGGTTGGCGTCCATGAACTTCTCGGCAGCGGCCTCGACGAGAGCCTGGAACGAAGAGGCACCGTCGTAGGTCACCTCGCCGGAGACGGACTCGGCAGCAGCGGCGCTACCCTTGTCGGCGGCATCGGATGCGCCGGAGCCGCCGCACCCAACGAGACCGAGACCGACGATGCTGGCAAGACCACCAGCAAGGCCGAGGAACTGACGACGAGAATAAGCCTGATCGAGCATGATCTTCCTTTCGTACATGCGAATCGCGGGCACCCTGCCCGCTTTGCTGTTTGGAAAGATACGGCCTCGATCGGGCAGTGCCCGCGCCAACTGCGGTTTCTTACGGGCATTTGATAAACCCTTACCGCAAGCGCGGCAGGGCTTTACAAACGAATAACAATCCAGCGCCGAACATGGCACACCTTTTACACCAATAAAAACAAAGTTGCGGTGAAATAGTTCCTGCTTGGCCATCAAATGGCCCATTCTAGGAACTATTCCACCGCAACTTAGATTGGGAAACCGCGAAACCTTAAAGCTCTAATTCATTCAAACGAAGGATCGCAACAATATAGATCTTGAGCGCTTGCTTGAGCTGTTCCTCGTTGGCGCACTCGTTGGGGCCGTGCATCTGGCCGCCCCATGCGGGCAGCTCCAAGCCGGTCTCCTCGGGGCCAAATGACACGGCGCGGGCAAAGTTGCGCGCGTACGTGCCGCCGCCCATGGCAAAGGGCTCAGCATGCTTGCCCGTAAACTCGTTATAGGTATCAATAAGCGCCTTCACGGCCGGATCGTCGTCAGAGACCGAGAACGGCACCTTCGCACGACCCACACGGCACGTCACGCCAAAACGGCCCACGAGCGGATCGAGCTGCTCGCGGATGGTATCGGCACTTGTGCTGTCGGGGAAGCGCACGTCGATGACCTGCTCAATATGGCCATCCGCCACGCGGATGACGCCAGCGTTGCAGGTAAGCGGGCCAAACGCCGGACTCGTCGCATCGATACCCAGGCCGCGACCATAGGCGTCCGCATGCACAAAGGCCAAAAACTTGACAAACTCGTGCTCGGCAGGCGTTAGCAGGCGCTCGTCGCGTGCACCAAACGCGTCCTCGGCCTCGCGCAGATACGCCACGATCAGGCCGACGGCATTGATGGTGCCCTCAGGCATCGAAGCGTGGCCGCCAATACCGTGGGCGAAAATCTGCGCATGTCCATTATCAAGCGCCGTGATCTCCAGACGGTCGGCGTTCTCGATGGGCGCCGGCAGCTCATCGGCGGCAATCGCGAGCTCGCAGATAGACTGCGACGGAATGGCATTGCTCGCCTCGGCGCCGCTCCAGGACACAATGCGCCCGCCGTCGATCTTGGGGCTCACGAACGTCGCCCCAAACTGGCCCTTCTCGGCATTGCAGACCGGGAACTCGGCATCGGGCGTAAACAGAAAGTCGGGGTCTGCGTGGTTCTCCAGATAATGGTGAACGTCGGACATGCCCACTTCCTCATCGCAGCCCAGCAGTGCGCGGAAGGTGTAGCGCGGAACAATGCCGTGCTTGAGAAGGTAAGCGCCGGCGTAGAGCGACAGCACCGCCGGACCCTTGTCGTCAATCACGCCGCGACCGAGCAGCCAGCCCTCGCGGCGCTCCATGGCGAACGGGTCGGTGTTCCAGCCAGGGCCGGCGGGAACCACGTCCACGTGGCAGATAGTCGCGAGCTGCTTGTCGCCGCGGCCCGGGATATCGGCGATTCCCACATAGCCCTCGTCGTCGCTCGTCTGGTAGCCGAGCTTCTGCGCAATGCCGAGCGCGCAATCGAGCGCGTCACGGACCGGGCGGCCAAACGGCGCGCCGGGCTCCGCATCGGCAGAAACTGCCACGGAAGGATAACTCACCAGCTGCTCGATATCAGCGACGACATCCTCCCAGACCTCGTCGACATACTCAGCGACGCTCTGCTCCACCTGATTCATGGACGACCTCCTCACCAATGAGTGACGGGTACGCCCGCCCCTCACATTACGTCTATTAGATAGCGAAAAGTTTAGCAAGCTCGGCCACCGAGTGCACCACTGCATCGGCACCCGCCGCCTCGTGCTCGCCCGGCGCTGCCGCGCCCGAATAGATGCCGATGCACGGCACGCCCATCGCGTGTGCGCCCTCCACATCGTTAAAGCGATCGCCGATCATCACGGCATCGCCCGCCGTCGCGCCGAGCGCCGCCAGGGCATCGCGAACCGAATCGGCCTTGGTCTCGCGTCCCTGCGGCGGATTCATGCCAACCACCGCCTCAAACTGCGAAAGCCCCAGCTCGCCCACCATGTCAATGCACTTTGCCTCCATGCGTGACGTCGCCACGACCAAGCGATGCCCCTGCGCGACAAGGCCATCGAGCAGCTCGGGGATTCCATCGAACACGGGATACTCTTCCGGTCCCAGCTCATCAAAAAAGGCACGGTACTCGTCAGCCACCACAAGCGACTCCTCGCGGGAAAAGCCGTAAAAGTCGTGGAAGCTCTTCCACAGGGGCGGCCCGATCATGCGGCG
>USGN01000045.1 GCA_900554255.1 uncultured Collinsella sp.
AAGAGAAGAGGCGGGGCATGCCCCGCCTCTTACACCACATCTCTGCGCGCTACCTCATTCTAAGTCCCGACATGGCGAGAATGACGCACCCCTGCTCCGGAAAACGGCGAAATCTGACTCAGAACGCTCGCTAGGGATATCCGAAGGCCACCGTTGGCGACGTCGAATCATATGCAGACAACTCGAACTGCAGAATACTCCCAAAAATGCACGGCGCACCCCATGGGACCCATTGCCGCATGGCAGGAAACAGGCCCACGGCATCCTCTAGATGCATTCCCGAGGAAACACATTTGAACTAGCGATCGGATACGGCAAACAAAAAGGGCCCCGAGCGTAGTTGCTCGGGGCCCTTGGTTCACCTCGCTCTAGCGGGCGATGCGTGTGTTATTTGCGCTTGCCGCCGCCGTCACCGGGGCGACGGGAGCTGCTGCCGCGCTTGCCGCCACGGCTGTTGCCATAGCTGCCACGGTTATCGCGACCGCCGGCACGGCCGCCACGGGAGCCGGCCTGGTTGCCACCACGAGCGCCACGATAGCCGCCACGACGCTCCTCGCGGGTATCGTCGTAGTTGCGCCAGTCATCGCGACGATTTCGGCTGGCACGCGGGTCACGACGATCGCGCGACTCGTTAGAACGACCAGCGCCGCCGCGGCCGCCATTGCCGCGAGCACCCTCGCGACGCTCGCCGCCGCGGCTACTGCGCTCTTCAAAGCGCTTACCGCCACGGGACTCACCGCCACGGGCAGCACGCTCACCACGACCCTCGCCGCCGCGACGCTCATCACGGCCGCCGCGCTCGTCATCGCGACCGGAACGACGACGGTCGCCCGCACCACGCTTGCCGCCACGCGAGCCACGGCCCTCGTCCTCGCGCTCAACACGGCGACGACCGCCGCGGTCCTCGTCCTCGCGGCGACGGCGATGCGCCTCGCCCTGGAACTGCTTGGCACGACGCTCGGCACGGTTGCCGCGCGGGGCCTGCTCGACGGCACCAGCACCGCCGCGCTCCTCGGCAGCCACCTCGCGAGCCACGCTCTCAACGGCCTCATCCACGCGAGCCTGAACGCCCTCGCGCACGCGGGTCTTGCCGCCGCGCTTGGGACGGCTCGGACGCTCGCCGTCGCCACGGCGCTCGTCGCGACCGCGGTTGGAACGACCAGCCACATCGCCGTAATCGTCGCCGTTGCGCTTGCCATCGCGACGCGCCTGCTCAAGCTTCTTCTTGCTCTTGGACTTGCCGCGCTTGGTCTTCTTCTTCACCTTAAAGGCCGAAGGATCGCGCTCGGGGTCAACCGCGGGCGGATTGGGGCCCACATGCAGGTCGCCGGCCTCGTAGATGTCGGCGGTCTTGTCCATGAGCTTCTCGATCTCGTAGAACTCGTCCACGTCCTGCTCGGTCACAAACGTGATGGCCCAGCCCAGCTCGCCAGCGCGGCCCGTGCGGCCAATGCGGTGGATGTAGTCGGTCGGCTCGGCCGGCACGTCAAAGTTTACGACGTAGCGCACGTCGCTAATGTCGATGCCGCGGGCGAGCACGTCGGTTGCCACCAACACGTCGACGGTACCGTCGCGGAAGGCCGAAAGGGCACGCTCGCGCTGAGCCTGACTGCGGTTGCCGTGAATCGCGGCGGCCTTGATGCCCTTGCGCTCCAGACGACGGCAGCAGCTGTCGGCGCGGTGCTTGGTACGCATAAAGACGATAGTGCGCTCCGGGCCCTCCTTTTTGAGGAACTCGGGTAGCAGGTTGTTCTTGGCCTCGATGGACACCGGGAACACAAACTGATCGACGGTATTGGCGGTCGACGTGGCGGGCGCGATCTCCACGCGGGCCGGGTCGCTCACCAGGTCGGTGATCTCGCCCACGGCCTCCTCGTCGAGCGTGGCCGAGAACAGCAGCGTCTGGCGCTCGGCCGGCGTCTCGCGCACAATGCGGCGGACGGCGGGCAAAAAGCCCATGTCGAGCATGCGGTCGGCCTCGTCGAGCACCAGCACCTTGACCTCGTTCAGGTGGCAGGCGCCCTGCTCGATCAGGTCGACCAGACGACCCGGCGTGGCGACCAGGATATCGCAGCCGTACTTGAGGGCAGCGGTCTGGGGCTTGTAGCTCACGCCGCCCACGACGGTCACGGCGACATGGCCGGTGACGTCGGCAATCTTGCCGGCGACCTCGTCGATCTGCTGGGCAAGCTCGCGCGTGGGGGTGATGACGAGCATCACGGGGCCACGGCCGTTGCCCTCGGGCTTTTTAGCACCGCGGCGACGGTTGCGGCCGCCGCGCTCGCGCACGGGCTTGGGCGGAGCGATGTGCTCCAGATTGTTCATGGTCGGCAGCAAGAAGGCGGCCGTCTTGCCGGTGCCGGTCTGAGCGGCGGCAAGCAGGTCGCGGCCCTCGAGCACCACGGGGATCGAGCCAGCCTGGACAGGCGTGGGCGCCGTGTAGCCTAGGTTCTCGATGGCACGAAGCATCTCGTCGGAAAGGCCCAGCTCGTCAAAGGCGGGCAGGCTCTCGGTAGCGGACTCGACGGCCTGGGCAGCATTGGCCTCATCGGCGGCATCGAAGGCAGCCTGGGTCATGGCCTCGCGGGTCTCGTCCAGAATCTCGGCGTCCGTGACGTCGGATACAGAATTGCGCATATGTTGTTGTTCCTTATCTGCACGCGTTATGGGCACGGCATGCGGCCGCGCGAGCGTGCTTGGTAGTGCGCTAATACATACAAAAACAGGTGCGCACAGAGAGGACGTTGCTCAGCACGCTGGCGATCGCTTTGGCAGCCCTATCACGCGCCGTCCAGACGCAGCAGCTCTAAGCGATGGAGCAGATTCGCCGCCGGTTAGTATACCCGTGCTTCGCATGCCCCCACGTAAACCACAGATGACGAGGCGGACGAGGTGGGCCTGGCCTATTGTGTCAATCTGTAACAGATGCAGGGCAAAACCGGGTCCAAATGTTACAGAACAAGACAGAGGGGGATTTCCGTTCAGTCCAACCAAAATCTCTCGGTCTTCCTGCAATTTCGAACATGTGGCCTATAATGTTGCTTTGGTTACGCTATATATTGCGCAGCCATTTAATACGTCGCCCACCGGGGGCCATTAATTCCTATCGCCATATTGGCTAGGAAGCAATCAAAGGAGGTATCCGTGGCAGCAGAGACGCCTTGCTCGGTCCTCTATAACGATATTCGCTCGTTCGGCGGTCTTAAACATCTCGAGATCGCCCGAATGCTCATCAATGGAAACTCTTATCTCGGCAGTACCCTGCTCGAGAAATGCTCTTCCAACCGCTCGTATCTCACCCGTTACATCGTCCATCGCAAGCCTGACCAGTGCGCGCCCTCCATCTACAGCGACTTTACCGTCACCACGCTCAACCTTTCCGCGGCAATCTGCAGCAAGCTCGGCGGCGGCGAGTCCGCCTATCAGGCAATCGCCGAGCACTATCGCGGTCCGGCCGCCAACGAAATGATGTCGGCTCTCGCCAGCTACAAGCTGGACAGCCGCCTATATGCAAATGCCCTCAATCGCATCGACAACTTTGACGGCAATGCCGTGCGCGAAAAAAGCACGCTCTTCTTGATGCTCTTTGTAGCAACGGGGGCGCTCGCCGATCCCGTTCAGGGCGTGGCCACCGTCGAGCGCTTTTGCGACAGCAAGACGGGCGGGCACTTTGGCACCACCGAAACTACCGTCGGACGTGGCTTTATGAGCAGCCTGGAGCAGCCGCACACCGTCGCTCCCAACCTCGGTCTGCTCAGAACCCATGCCGACAACTGCGCCGACATGCAAATCCATCCCCTCACACGCGATCCGCGCGGCACCGTGATTGGTTCTTTGCCCAAAACCTCGCCCAGCATCACCGATGTAGGCGCCGACGCCTCGCGCGAGCATCTTCGTATTTGGCTCGAGGGTGAGCACTGGTACGCCCAGGGCCTTGGATCGACCAACGGCACAGTGCTCGAATCGGGCGCGGGCGACGGCGATATTGTGATTGAGCCGCCGCGCGACCAACGCGAACCCGGCAAAGTCTATCCCCCCGTGGAAATCGCCAACAGCGACAGGCTCCATCTGGGTCTCTACACGACATTCCTTGTCATTGTGGACTAGCACGGACAGCGATCGGAAGACGGTCGCCGTCCGTCTTTCGTCTTCTACCTTCTGCGTCGTAAACGACAATACTCAGCGGTACACGTGAGCAGTGCGGCTATCATGGTACTTTACCGATATCCGCACTGCTCACGTGTACGCGCGGCAACCCATGCCAGACAAAGGAACGCCATGGATACTACCGATAGCGCCTATGGCGACAAACTCATCCGTCTCGATACGTTCGACACCGCCGTGGCGGTCGACCCCAGTGCCGAGGACGACGCCAAGCGTCGGTTTATGACGCTTATTCTCCAGACGGCCCACCGCAACAACGGCAACATCGGGCACGTGCTTCGCGCGACCAACACAAGCGGCGAGGTCTTTGCCGTCAAGCTACTCAAGGACAACGCCTTTCTCTCTGGCCAAGCCCCCGACCGCTCCGCCGAGCAATCGGCAGCGCACCTGGCCAACACCGCTGCGCTGTTCGAGGAGTACCGTCATCTGTGTACCGTCTCGTACCTGCGCGGATTTCCGCGCGTCTATGGCTACGGATCGTGCGAGGACGACCCGCTCATCCTCATGGAGTGGGTCGAGGGCACCTCACTCAAGCAGGCGCTGCCCCTGCTTCCTCACGACGCCTCGGGCGGGCTGACCACCCAGATGGTCGCCGCCGTCGGAAACGCCGTGCTTCGTGCGCTCTTGATGACCCAAGGCCTCGTGAATCCGGTCATCCATCGCGACCTTTCGCCTGCCAATATCATGTTCCGCACCACCAGCCGAACGCTCGAGCAGCAGATTGCCGATTGCTCCTTTGACCCCTGCCTCATCGACATGGGCTCCGCGACCATGGCTCTCGGCGACGACACGATCACCCGGCGCGCCGACATCTGGCGCTTTGCCACGCCCGCATACGCCGCGCCTGAGATGCTCACGCAGGATATCGAAGGCATCGCGGCCCTTCGCCGTTCGCCGGCAATCGACGTCTATGCGCTTTCGAGCATTCTGTACCAGCTCTACAGCGGTCGCAAACCGTTTGACTTTGAGTCGACGGACGCCGCTGCAACCGGCTCGTTCTATCTCGTAAAGACCAAGACCAAGCCGGCACCGCTCGAGCCGCGCTGCGAGGGCGATGAAGCGCTCGTCAAAATCATCATGAAGGGTCTCTCAGTCGAGCAGTGCGATCGTCCCACCGAGCAGCAGATGCTCGAGGTGCTCTCGGCATACCTCACCGATGCCGAATCCGAGGGCCGCGAAGGCGCGGGCAGTGACGCCGCAATCGACATCGACTCCGGTACACACCTTAAGGTCGACGTCGCCGGCGAGCGCGCGCGAGAGATCCTGGAGCAG
Organism: uncultured Collinsella sp.; assembly: GCA_900554255.1. GTDB lineage: Bacteria > Actinomycetota > Coriobacteriia > Coriobacteriales > Coriobacteriaceae > Collinsella. The sequence continues at coordinate 5,437 of USGN01000045.1, forward strand.
GCCCGGCACGATGCCATGACCCGCCGCCGCTTTATTATCGGTGGCGTTGTCGCAGCCGTTGCGGGGCTCGGCGTTATCGGGGCGGCAACCCATGGCTTTGGCATCCCCGACTACCTGGACGGCATCCGCAGCTCACTTGACGACTACACTTGGGATCAGCTGCAGGAGATTTCGCTCAAGATTAAGGCCACCGAGACCCGTAGCGAGGCACGCGAGATTGCCAGGCGCTATCATCTGCTCGATGCCGATGGGCATATCCCCTATCCGTGTACCAAGCGCGTCACGCTCGCCAACGGGCTGCAGGTTGGCGCGCAGCTTGTGGGCATCCGCCACGATGAGCTTCTGGACGGGACGGGCAAGGCCGGATTGACGTTTATGTTCGATGCGGGTATTGCCGAGCGCAACGCTGCAGCTGAACCGCCGAGCGCCGGCTGGGTAGATTGCGAGCTGCGGGAATGGCTCAACGGCGACGGCCTTAAGCTGCTGCCCAACGAGTTGCGCGCACTCATTAAAGGGGTCAAGAAGGTCTCGAACAATGTGGGCGCCGCCAACAGCGCATCGTGCCTGAGCGAGTTGCCCGCAACCCTTTGGCTGCCCGCCATGGTCGAGCTGTGCGGTACGCAACCGCCCGATTCGTTTACCGAGGGCTATCACTACCTGGCAGACATCTACAACGGCGAGGGCAAGGAGTATCAGCTCTTCCGCGAGCTCAAGGTGAGCCCGTATTCCACGAACGAGACGATGGTCCGCCAGTGGAAAGGCAAGGACACCTGTTGGTGGGAGCGCACGGTGAGCCCCGACACATCGGAGAGCGAAGGCACGCTCTATATGAACCGCGTGGGGCACGACGGCGACGTCTTTACGTACGCAACGCCTGCGGAAAAGCCAAACAAACGAACCTGTGTGATCCCCGGGTTCTGTATCTAGGGAGCGGGCATCTTGCCGTGACGGGACCCCTCCCCGGCAATTGTCTCAATCTGTAACAGTTAGAGGTCATTTTCCCTGCTAGATGTTACAGATTGAGATGATTGGTTGGGACGATCCATCGGCCAACCATCCATCCTCATCTGTAACGAAATGTCATACATTTCTTTCTGTACTGGACACCCCCAGGGGGTATGGGTGTATAGTATCGGCAGGTTAACAATTCCAACACCGAACTACAGAAAGGAGAAGCCATGGCTCAAGATAAGTTCGACGTGGACGGCATGACATGCGCCGCCTGCCAGGCGCATGTGGATCGCGCCGTGAGCAAACTCGACGGCGTCCAAAGCGTCGCGGTCAATCTGCTCGCCGGCTCTATGCTGGTGGACTACGACCCTGCGCAGGTCTCCCCCGACGACATCTGCACCGCTGTCGACCGCGCGGGCTACTCGGCCTCACCCATCAGCACGGGCACCGACGCTGTCCAAAGCGGAAGTGCGCAAGCCAGGTCCGGCGCCGCCCATATGGAGTCGCCGACCAAAAAGTTGGAGGCCGCCGCCTCTGCCATGCGCACCCGCCTCATCGTCTCGATCGTATTCCTCATCCCACTGTTCTACATAGGCATGGGGCACATGCTCGGCTGGCCGCTGCCCGGCATCTTCACCGACCACACCCACAGCATGACGCTCGCGCTCACCGAGCTCGTCCTGCTCATTCCCATCGTCTACGTCAACGACGCGTACTTTATCAACGGGTTTAAATCACTCGCGCACGGCGCGCCTACCATGGACGCCCTTATTGCCGTGGGCGCCACCGCCTCCATCGCCTGGTCGCTCTACGCCATGTTTATCATGGCCGACCAGCTAGCCGCGGGTCAGGTCCACGAGGCCATGATGACGGGCATGGACAATCTGTATTTTGAGAGCGCCGGCACCATCCTGTCGCTCGTCACCGTAGGCAAATACCTCGAGACGCGCAGCAAGTCCAAGACCGGCGGCGCCATCGAGGCGCTCATCGACCTAGCGCCCAAGACCGCGACCGTCGTGGCAGAGGACGGCACCGAGGCCACCGTCGACGTCGATGCCATTCTGCCCGGCCAGGTGCTGCGTGTGCGCCCCGGCGAGTCCATCCCTGTCGACGGCGTAGTGCTCGAGGGCGCGTCGGCCGTGGACGAGAGTGCGCTCACCGGCGAGTCCATCCCCGTGGAGAAGACCGCCGGCGACACTGTCAATGCGGCCACGGTCAACCGCACGGGCTCGTTTACCTTCCGTGCCACACGCGTGGGCGCTGACACGTCACTCGCCAAGATTATCCAGCTCGTCGAGGACGCCAACGCCACCAAGGCGCCCATCGCCCGCATGGCCGACAAAGTCGCCGGCGTGTTCGTGCCCGTGGTGTTTGCGATCTCGGCCGTGACCTTTGCGGTGTGGATGGCACTGACCGGCAGCATAAACGAGGCGCTCACCTCCGCCGTCGCTGTGCTGGTGATCAGCTGCCCGTGCGCGCTGGGCCTGGCCACGCCCGTCGCCATTATGGTCGGCACCGGCAAGGGCGCCGAGATGGGCATTCTGTTTAAGAGCGCCGAGGCGCTGGAGAACCTGCGCAGCGTGGGCACCGTGGTGCTCGATAAGACGGGCACGGTCACCCGCGGCAAGCCTGCCGTGACCGATATCGTGGTAGCCACGCGCGCTGACGGCTCGCCCGCTATGAGCGAAAAGGCGCTGCTCAAGTTGGCCGCCGCGTTGGAGCGCTCGAGCGAGCACCCGCTGGCCGAGGCGATTATGGCCGAGTGCGAGACACGCGGGATCGTCGCGCGCATGGTCGAGGACTTTGCTGCCGTGCCCGGGCGAGGCGTTACGGCGCGCGAGGGGCAAAACGCCATTGCAGCCGGCAACGTACGCCTGATGGACGAACTGGGCGTTACCGTGCCCGCGGGTCTTGCCGAACAATTTGCCGCCGAGGGCAAGACGCCGCTGTTCTTTGCCAAGAACGGCGAGCTTGCCGGCACCATTGCCGTGGCTGACGAGGTCAAGGAGACGAGCGCCGGGGCCATCGCCGCACTGCGCTCGCTTGGCGTCGACGTGCGTATGCTCACCGGCGACAACCGCGTGACGGCCGAGGCCATCGCCCGCCGCGTGGGGCTGAGCAGCGAACAGGTCATCGCCGACGTCCTCCCCGCCGACAAGGAACGCCACGTGCGCGAACTGCAGAATGCGGGCGGCAAGGTCGCCATGGTGGGCGACGGCATCAATGACTCCCCCGCCCTGGCGCGCGCCGACGTGGGCCTTGCCATCGGCACCGGCGCCGACATCGCCAAAGAAGGGGCAGATGTGGTTCTCATACGCAGCGACCTCATGGACGTCGCCCGCGCCATCGAGCTTTCGCGCGCCACGATTCGCAACATCAAGCAGGACTTGTT
>USGN01000046.1 GCA_900554255.1 uncultured Collinsella sp.
CGCGTATGAGGTACATAGTTGCGGTCTAACCCATACATGATAGCGTGCGCAGGCAAACCTGCATATAACCCGCACGGATTAGTGCAAACAAACCTGACCCCATTGCACCAAGAGCTTGCTTTTTGGCTAGAGCGCCTGAAGCAGAGCGACGAGGAAGCGGATGCCTTGGAGGTAGGCGCGGCGGGTGATGCGCTCGTTGGTGCCGTGGACGCCGCGATCACACTCGTCGTCATCAACCACAAAGGCCGAGAAGCGAATGCACTCAGGGCAAATGTGCTGGTAGTTGGCAGCGTCGGTCGCGCCGATCACGGTCGAGGGCACAATTGCCACTGGCTCGAATGATCCATTTTCCTCCGTCTCCTTTGGATCACGGAAATAGCGGGCAGCGATGGAGCGAACCGCCTCGAGGCCGGGACCACCGATGCGCGGGGACGGCGAGGGTTCGGAGCTGCCGGGGCCTAGCTCCACTTCGACACGACCGGCAAGGTCCGCCCCGGCAACCGCCTCACGGCAGCGCGCCACAACGTCGGCCACGCTCGTGCCCTCGAGCATGCGGAAGTTGATGTTGGCCCACATATCCTGCGGCATTACGTTGGCGCCGGTGCTGCCACCCTCGATCTGCGTGGGCGCGCAGGTGGTCGTCACCAGCGGATAGAGCTTCTTGCTGGCGAGGCAATCGCGGACAATGGCGCCCCCGTTGGCGGCAATTTCATCCGCCGTGTAGAGCCCCAGCTCGACGAGCTGTGCGGCAAGTAAATCGGTCACGCGCGTCGGCCACTCGATATCGCAGATTGCGGTGATGGCACGGCTGAGCACCTCGAGCGACGTGCCGCCGTAGGGGTTGGAAGAATGTCCACCTGCGCTCTTTGTCTTGAGCACAATGTCGGCATAGCCCTTCTCAGCCAGGTCGGCGTGCATGAGCCAACCCTCGCCCGCGCTGTACTCGGCATCCGAAACGATGCGGTAGTCGCCCTCGTCGATCAGGAACTCGAGCTCAACACCGCGCTCCTCGAGCGCGCGGCCGATGGCGCCTGCGCCGCACTGCGTCGTCTCCTCGTCCTGGCCAAAGGCCAGGAGCAGCGTCCGCTCGTGCTGCCAACCGTGCGCCAGCGCATACTCGACAGCCTCGAGAATGCCTGCGACCTGGTCCTTCATGTCGATCGCTCCACGGCCCCAGATGTAGGTGTCGTCCACGTGCCCGCTAAAGGGGTCGTGCGTCCAGTCGGCCTCGGTGCCCGGCACCACGGGAACCACGTCCATGTGGCCCATGAGCATAATGGGCTTGAGGTCAGGGTCGGAGCCGGAAAGCGTCACCAGCAACGAATGGTCGATAAGCTCGACCTCGCCCGCCGCAAATACATGCGGCCAGGCCTGCTGCATATAGGCGCGCAGGTCGTCGAACGGCTGCCAGTCCACCGCCTCGGCATCCATACTCGAGATGGTCGGAAATGACAGCACGCGGCCCAAGCGCTCGCACGCGCCAGTTTCGTCCAAATCGGCAAAATCGTCCTCATGCGCAAAGAAGCGCCAAACCTCGGCCATGACATCCTTTCGATTGTGATGACGAGGGCCGCCCCACCGGAGCGGCCCTGCCACGCAAACATTTGCGGTTGGTTATTTGTCCTCGAGATAACGCGAGAGAAACTCGCGGGTGCGCTGGTGCTTGGGGTTGCCGAAGAGCTCGGCCGGCGCGGCGTCCTCGAGGACCACGCCCTTGTCCATAAAGACCACGCGATCGGACACGGTGCGGGCAAAGGCCATCTCGTGCGTGACGACGACCATGGTCATGCCGTCGGCAGCGAGCTTGCGCATGACCTCGAGCACCTCTCCGACCATCTCGGGGTCGAGCGCGGAGGTCGGCTCGTCGAACAGCATAATCTGCGGATTCATGCACAGGGCACGAGCGATGGCCACGCGCTGTTTTTGACCACCGGACAGGCGGCCCACGGCGGCGTGCGCGAACTTTTCGAGTCCCACGCTCGTCAGATGCTCCATCGCAATTTTTTCAGCCTCGGCCTTGCTCATCTTTTTGAGCGTGACGGGCGCAAGCGTGCAGTTGTCGAGCACATCCATGTTGTTGAACAGGTTAAAGCCCTGGAACACCATGCCGATGTCCTCACGCAGCTTGTTAATGCTGCAGCGCTCGGCCGTAAGGTCCTGGCCGTGGAACCAGATGTGGCCCGCGTCCGGGGTCTCGAGCAGGTTGAGGCAGCGCAGGAAGGTCGACTTGCCCGAGCCCGAGGCGCCGATAATGGTGACGACCTCGCCTGATTTAACGGACAGGTCGATGCCCTTGAGCACCTCGAGCGAGCCGAAGCTCTTGCGCAGGCCCTCGACGCGGATGAGCGGCTCATTGGTCTGTGCGGCGGCCGCGGTGCCGGTAGTGGCGATATCTGCCATGATGATTCTCCTCGTCTTGAGCCTAGTTGGAGCTGGGCAACGTGGCCGGAGCCTCGGCACCAAGTTTTTTGCCAAAGGCTTCGAGCAGGCGGCTCGCCACGAGCGTCAGGATCAGGTAGACCACGAGCGCCACGCAGTAGACCTCCATCTGGCGGTAGTACACGCCGGCGACGGTGGTGGTGGCGTACATAAGGTCGAACACGCCGATGACCGAAAGCACCGACGAGTCCTTGATGTTGATGATAAGCTCGTTGGTGAGTGCGGGGATCGCGTTTTTAATGCCCTGGGGGAACACGACTTTGCGCATGGCTTGCCACTGCGAAAGACCCAGCGAACGCGCTGCCTCGGCCTGGCCGGGGTCGATGGACTCGATGCCGCCGCGCAGGACCTCCATCATGTAGGCGGTGGAGTTGAGCGAGATGGTGACGAGGCCGGCGGTGAAGGTACTCCAGATCTGGTTGGCCTGGGCGGTCTCGAAGCCCATGCCGCGCAAAACGGTGAAACCCGCGTAATAGATGAGCAGACCCTGGACCATCATGGGCGTGCCGCGCACGATGGTGGAGTAGATGGTCGCAAAGCCGCGGCCAATGCTCTTAAAGAAGCGCACCAGGTCGTTGTCCACGCGATCGAAGGTCTGAATACGCAGGAACACAAAGAGCAACGCCAGGAAGAATGCGATGACGGTGCCGAAGGTGGCAAGCGCGATGGTGATCTCGATACCGCGGATAAAGAAGTCCCCGCTCTTGTAGGTCATGTAGACCAGGCTCGACAAAAAGTCGCTGGGGTTGGAGTCCGAGACGATGCTCACCTGTACCAGGTCGATAAACGACATGACGCAGCGGTCGATAAAGAAAACTGCCGCGATGGCGACCACGACGTAGCTGCCTAAACGTGCTCCACGACGGAAACGCTCGGATGCGAACGGCGACTTTTCGCGATAGTCGCTCCAGTGCATAAGCTTGGTGACCAGCGCCGCCGCCGACACGACGAGCCACGCCCACAGGATTGCCCAAAGGCAATCTTGAAACACGCCCGTGGGAGCCAAGAAGCTCAGCGGTGTGGGGTTGCGCTGGCTAAACGCCAGGCCGAGCGCCGCGATAACGCTCGTGCCCAGGTACACATAACGGTGGTCGGCCTTGATAAAGGAGGCCAGACGATTGATGGTTTTCATGCTGCCTCCCTATGCCGGCTGACGGTCGAGGCACGCGTCCCACATTTGGTCGCGCTCCTCCTGGCTGACGCCCTTGAGCGTCTTGTCGATGAGCTTAAGCAGCTTATCCGAGCCCTTGCGGCAGCCGACGTTTGCCGCGACCTCCTGCTTAAAGCCCTCGCCCTCGGCAAAATGAATGGGGACGATACCCGGGTTTTGGGCCATATAGCCCTTCTCATTCTCGGTGTTGTAGGTCACGGCGTCGCACGTGCCCTGCAGCAGGTTCGAAAACACCGTGGGAACCGAATCGACCGGGTTCTTGTGCACAACGCCCGGGATCTCGTCGATGACGGTATCGAGCATGGTGTCCTTTTGCCCGAGCACCGTGGCGCCGCTAAAGTCGCTGAGCTTGGTCGCATTTTGGTAGGGCGAGCCCTCTTTTACGAACAGGCCAAAGTAGCCAATGAAGTACGGGTCGGAAAAGCCGACGGACTCCTCGCGCTCGGGCGTGGCGCTCATGCCGGCGATGATGAGGTCGATTTGGCCGTTGTTGAGCGAATCGATAAGACCCGAGAAGCTCTGCTTGACGGCAACGGGCTCGCCACCGAGGGCCTTGCAGACGATCTTGGCGATCTGTACGTCGTAACCATCGGCATAGGCGCCCTGCACGTTGTCGATGGGGATGGTGTACTCGCTGGCCTCGGAGACCTGCCAGTTGTACGGAGCGTAGGCCGCCTCCATGCCAATGCGAATCTTGTCCTTGCCGATCACGGAATCGGACAGGTCGTCGCGACCGCCGCCCGTCGTGGGCTGAACTACTTCCAGCGTGGAGGGGCGCTGGCAACCGGCAAGTGCGCCGGCGACGACAGAAGCGCTCGCAGCGAGAGCGCTACCCAAAAAGATGCGACGGCTGCATACCGGCTGGGTATGCGCGCCGCATTGATGGGGAGAATGCATAATCTGCCTTCCCTGTTGAATCGTATGCTGACGACTTAACAGGATATACGCCAGCGACCAGCAGCGCAGCACAAGCTCGAAAAATTAATAGACACACGGTAGTCATTGGGAACGTCGATGTTTTGGCAATGCCAGCGAGCGCCGCCCAGAGCGAACAAGTTGGCATGAAAAAGGCAAGGCATGACCAGAAGGTCTATGCCTTGCCTTTTGAATGACAACTTGTCGCTCTGGACGACGCGCAGCATCGACCGAGCGGCGGAACCTCTAGAGCAAGGTAACGCTAAAACTGCGCTTGTCCGTCTTGCCCGGGGCCAGGGTGATGGTGTTGACCTTGTGCTCAAAGACATCGTCCTCGGTATCCATGGTGGTATGACCGGTCCAGGGCTCGAGCGCCACAAACGGAGCGTCGTTGGCGGCAGACCACACGCCAATGTACTTAAAGCCCTCAAAGTCGATCTTGACGCCGTGACCCGACTTGCGGCCGCGCAGCGTGAGCGTGGAGCCCGGGGCATCGGTGAACATGATGGCGTCGTTATCGAAGCTGCGGTGCGTGATGGGCAGCACGTCCGAGTTATCGGGAGCCTTGTAGCTACCCTCGAACGTCATAAGACCGTCGGGCGTGATGATGGGAGCCTCGTTGGTCCAAGCCTCGGTAAACGCCAACTCGTAATCCTCGAACGCCTCGTCCTCGGCACCGGGGGCGGGCACGTTAAATGCAGGGTGGCCGCCCACCGAGAACGGCAGGTCCACGTCGCCGGTGTTGGTGACGGCAAAGGTCTGCGTGAGGGTGGCGTCGCCGGTCAAAGCATAGGTCATGTTGAGCTTGAAGTGGAACGGAAAGGCCTTGAGCGACTCGGGCGTATCGGTGATCTCGTACGTTACCGAGGAGCCGTCCTCCGAAACCTCAACCAGCTCGTGCTCGACGATGCGCGCGAGTCCGTGGCGCGGCATCTCGCAGGTGCCGGCCGCAGACGTTGCCGTGTTGTTGCGCAGCGAGCCCACAATGGGGAACAGGATGGGCGCGTGCTTGCCCCAAAAGGCGGGGTCGCCCTGCCACAGATACTCGTTGCCGTTGAGGGCAAGGCTCGTGAGCTGGGCGCCCATGGAATCGATGGCCGCGGTGAGGCCGCCGCGTTTGATGGTAGTGACGGTAGACATGCTACTTCCTCCAAAAGTAAACAATAGTGTCGAGGGCTATTGTCCCACTCTTGGCGGCGGGACGGGACGGCAGGCGATTATTGAGTAGCCATAGCGGAATGAGTAGCGAGCGCCTACTGGGTATCCACGTAAAGGTCGAACCCGCCCTGCGGTGTGCTGTCGACCGTATCGGGCGCCTGTGAGTTAAAGCTCACGGGGACCATGCGCTTTGAGGCACGGAAGCGCGTGCCGTCGGTGGCGACGGGCGGTTCATCGACGGTGAGCTCGTAGTCGCCGGGCTTGAGTTCGATGCCGTCGCCAGCGGAGTTGACATATTGATACTCGTCAATCGTCTGCCCTTTGAGCGTGCGCCCCACGATGTGGATGAGCATTTGGCTGTCGCCGCGCGCGGTGTCCCACGTCGCGCCGTCCTTGACCTCGACCGACACATGTACCGAGCGCGTGCGGCCGAGCGATTGCTCGACAGACATCTCGACCTTGGCGGCATCTTTGCGCTGTTGTTCCACATGGCTCCAGACGTTTCCAATTACCGAGCATGCGATAACGCCGGCCATAAAGGCGATGAGGATGGGACCGAGTGGTGAGCGGCGGCCCGCGTCTTCCTCGCGAGCTAGGTTGGGGCGATGCGTGGGCGCGGGTGCCTGGGCACCTTGCGCGGGCACGTCGAGGATGCTGAAGGATGCCGTGCTGCCGGGGTCGATGTTATGGCGCGGCTGCGGGGTCTTTGCCGGCGAGATGGACATGTCGGCTGGCTCACCCAGCGTGGCCGTGGCATCGGCCTTAGCCTCGTCGGCCTCGGCTTGGGCCCAAGCCTGCTCAAAGGTCAGGGGCTCGGCGGCATCGGAGGCGGCGTCCGAGTCGGCGGCGACGTCGTTGCCGGTCTCGTCCTCGTCGCTCGAGACGTCACGCGGCGTGGGCTCGTCCCACCCCTCGTCCGGAGCCTCACCCTCGCTATACCACCATTCAAAGTTATCGATATCCATACGGGGCGCCCCTTAGGCCTCGCAAATAAACATTCGCTAGTTTTATACCCCCAGACGACACCGAAGCTCACCCGCGCCGGACACAAAAACCGTCACAACATTCGACGCTTTTCCTCGATTTCGAGATTTTCGCCGAATGTTGTGATGGTTTGGGCGACTGGCCGGCAGCGCAATGTGACAAAGAGACTGTCCCTTTGTCACATTCTGTTAGAGTTGCAGGGATTGAATCCCGCTTATTCATGCGACATTGGAGTGACAACCTTGACCGCCGCAACCACGCCAAAAAGTAAGTCAACTGCCGCCGCGCTCTCCCCCGCACGCACCAAGCTCTGCCTGGCGCTGCTCGTGCTGTTGGGATTCTCGCTCGGCTGCTCCGAGTTCGTGGTCATCGGCATCGAAAGCGACCTAGCGACGGAACTCGGCGTATCGCTTGCCACCGCAGGCCAACTTATTAGCGTGTTTGCGCTTGTCTACGCCATCGCGACGCCAGTGCTTGCGCTCAGCACGGGGCGCTTCCGTCGTTACCAGCTGCTCGTGTGCTATAGCATCGTCTTTGTGCTCGGCAACCTGGTCATGGCGCTGGCACCCAACTTTCAAGTGCTGTTCGCCTCGCGCATCATCTTGGGCTCCGTCTCGGGCGCACTGCTCGCCGTGGGCGTGACGTATATCCCCGAGCTGCTGTCCCCGCAGCAAACTTCGCTTGCCATCTCGGTGGTGTACGGCGCGTTTTCCGTGGCGATGGTCTTTGTCACTTCGATCGGCAAGTTTGTGGCCGACACGATCGATTGGCACGTGGCCATGTACGGCACACTTACCTTTGCCGTTTTGATCTGCGGAGCGCTCGTGGCGTTTATGCCGCGCGCTGGGCAAACCGACGAGCCCGCCACCTTTCGCGAGCAGGCGGGTCTGCTGCGCGAGCCGAGCATCGTCACCGGCATGCTCATCTTTTTGTTTGGCGTGGGGTCGGTCTACGTTTTCTATGGCTACGTGACGCCTTATCTTGAGCAGGTGCTGGGCATGGGCACGGTCGAAGCCAGTACCACGCTCATGGCCTACGGCGTGTTCTGCCTAATCTCGAACATCCTGGGCGGATGGATCGATGCGCGCTTTGGCATGAAGGCGCTACTCGTGACGTTTGTGCTGCAGGCGGCGGCATTGTTTGGGCTGTTTGCCGTAGGCGCTGCCATGCCGCTCGCACTTGTCTTTGTCTTTAGCCTGGCGATGCTCATGTACCTGTTCTCGGTGTCGTGCATCACGCACTTTATGGACGTGGCTCGCAGCCGCCATCCCAAATCGATGGTGCTCGCGAGCTCGGTGGAGCCCATGGCGTTTAACGTCGGCATCTCGTTTGGCACCGCAGTGGGCGGCGCCGTGGTAAGCGAAGCTGGCATTGCCTACGTTGGCGCGGTCGGTGCCGTGTTCTCGCTTGTGGCCTGGGTGCTTACGCTGGTGACGATTAAGTTGGCTCGCTGGGAACGCAAGAGGGCGATGGCGCAGGCGTAGATGCGATACTCGAGCTCGATGATGGCGATCGAAAGGAAACCGCATATGCAACGTGTACTGTTTATCTGCCATGGGAACATCTGTCGCTCGACGATGGCTGAGTCGGTATTTACCGAGCTGGTGCGGCGCGCCGGGCGCGCGGGCGAATTTGTCATCGATTCCGCGGCGACTTCAACTGAGGAGATTGGCAACCCGCCGCATCATGGCACGGTCGCCAAGCTGCGCGAAGTCGGGATTCCCGTCGTTGCGCACCGTGCCCGCCAGGTGCGTCGCGCGGAGTATGGCGACTGGGACCACATTGTCTATATGGACGACGAGAACGCGCGTGGCCTGCGTCGCATCTTTGGCGACGACCCCGACGGCAAGATTACGCGCTTGCTCGATTGGACCGAGCGCCCCGGCGACGTGGCCGATCCCTGGTACACCGGCAATTTCGATGCCACGTACCGCGACGTGCTCGCCGGCTGCTCGGCCATGCTCGAGCAGCTGTAGGCAAGCGAGGTCGCGGGCCACGCCTTCGGCGCGAAACAAGCGCGGATAATCTTCCACATGAAAAATGAGCGTGGGTTTTCTCCCACTTTGAGAATTCAAGT
>USGN01000047.1 GCA_900554255.1 uncultured Collinsella sp.
TCGTTCTCGCATATTCCGGTGGTCTTGATACATCCGTATGTGTCAAGTGGCTCCAGGACGAGAAGAATCTCGATGTCGTTTGCGTCTGCGGCAACGTGGGCCAGGAAGAGACCGGACTGGATGCCAAGAAGCAGAAGGCGCTCGACCTGGGCGTTCTCGATTGCCAGGTGCTCGACCTGCGCGACGAGTTCTCCGATGAGTTCCTGACCAAAGCCATCGCCGCAAACTCCATGTACGAGAATAAGTATCCGCTGCTCTCCGCCCTGTCTCGCCCGCTGCTTGCCAAGAAGCTTGTTGAGGTCGCCCACGAGTTTGGCGCGACCTACGTCGCCCACGGCTGCACTGGCAAAGGTAACGATCAGGTCCGTTTTGAGGCCGCCGTCAAGGCCCTCGACCCCGAGCTCAAGGTTATCGCCCCGGTTCGCGAGTGGGACCTGAAGTGCCGTCCCGACGAGGTCGCCTATGCCCACGCCCACAACGTGCCGGTTCCCGAGGGTGCCAACGACAACCCCTACTCCATCGACGACAACCTGTGGGGTCGCGCCATCGAGTGCGGTCACCTGGAGGACCCTTGGAATGAGCCGCTCGATGACGCTTGGGTTATGACCAAGAACCCCGAGGACACGCCTGACACCCCGACCTATACCGAGATCGAGTTTGAGGCCGGCAAGCCTGTCGCCGTCGACGGCAAGAAGATGAAGCTCTCCGAGATCGTCATCGCCCTCAACAAGATTTCGGGCGACAACGGCTTTGGCCGTCTTGACCTGGTCGAGGATCGTCTGGTGGGCCTCAAGAGCCGCGAGTGCTATGAGGTTCCCGGCGCCCTGACGCTCATCACCGCCCACAAGGCGCTCGAGGACATCTGCGTCGAGGGCGACCTGCTCAAGACCAAGATCAAGCTCGAGCAGGATTGGGCCACCGCCGTGTACAACGGCCAGTGGTACAGCCCGCTCAAGAACGCGCTCGACGCCTTTATGGCCGATACCCAGAAGTTCGTGACCGGCACTGTCCGTCTGAAGTTCTTTAAGGGCAACTGCCATGTCGTCGGCCGCAAGAGTCCCTTCAGCCTCTACGACTACGGCCTGGCTACCTACGACCGCGACACCACGTTTGACGAGAAGGCCAGCGCCGGCTTTATCGAGATCGATACGCTGTCGCTCAAGACGTGGGCAAAGGTCCAGGGCCCCAGCTCTGCTGCTGCCCAGGCCTAGCGCCTCCTTCCCTTGGTATCCGCGCGGCCCATCCGCGTGATACATAACGGGCGCACGGGGTCCCTACCTTTCGTTATGCTTGCTGACACTTCTTAACATCGGTGGCCCCTACGTTCCGCCCGCATATATGATGCCGCGTCTGCGGCTGAGTCCGAGCCCCGCCGGGGTTGTCCGGCGGGGCTCCTTCTATCAATTTGGCGGCTCTGTGCCTATATATATGAGGAGTATCCATTATGTTCAATGCTATCGCTCATGCTTTGCTTGCCCTCGCGCCCGAGTTCGATGCTGTAAGGGTCGAGGACGTTCCTATGAGCCTGAAGGCCTGGATCGATGGTTCGCAGGGCAACATCCGGAGGGAGACGTTGGGCGCCAAGTGCATGGTGCGTCACTTCTTTGCAAATTAGCCACATGGCCCCGCGCGCGGCAGGGAGTGTGTAAAACTAGCGGTTGATAAATCGCTTTAGCGACAGGGCACATTGCTTTGGACGCTTGTTTTGGTATTTGGAGAAAGGAGACGGTTCCATGGCTCTTTGGGGCGGTCGTTTTGAGGCGGGCGTGGCCGAGGTCACGCAGGAGTTTGGCGCGTCGCTGCCGGTCGACAAACATCTCTATAAGCAGGATATCGCCGGCTCTAAGGCGCATGCCAAGATGTTGGCCGCCCAGGGCATCATCAGTGCCGAGGACGAGCAGGCGATTACCAAGGGCCTGACCGGAATCGAACAGGATATCGATGCCGGCAACTTTACCTTCGACATCAACGATGAGGACATTCATATGTCCATCGAGAGCGAGCTGACGCGTCGCATCGGCGAGGCTGGCAAGCGCTTGCATACTGGGCGTTCGCGCAACGACCAGGTGGCGACCGATACGCGCCTGGGCGTCAAGGCGCTGGCCAAGGAGCTCATGGAGGCCAATCTTGAGCTGCGCCATGTGCTGGTGGATGCGGCCAAGAAGTACGACAAGGTGATTCTGCCGGGCTACACGCACATGCAACATGCTCAGCCCGTGCTGCTGTCGCATCACCTGCTGGCGTATTCCTGGATGTTCGCGCGCGACTTTACGCGTTTGAAGGCCGCCTTTGATGCTGCCGACAACTGCCCGCTGGGTGCCGCTGCGCTTGCCGGTACGAGCTATCCGCTCGATCGCCAGATGACGGCTGCCGAACTTGGCTTTGCGGGCGTGATCCCCAACTCGCTCGATGCCGTTTCCGACCGTGATTTTCTGCTCGATCTGCATTACGCCGGATGCGTCATGGCGATGCACCTGTCGCGTCTTTCCGAGGAGATCGTACTGTGGTCGAGCTCCGAATTTGGCTTTATCACGCTTTCCGACTCGTACTCCACTGGCTCGTCCATCATGCCGCAGAAGAAGAACCCCGACTTTGCCGAGCTTATCCGCGGCAAGAGCGGCCGTGTGTATGGCAACCTGGTGCAGCTGCTCGTGACCATGAAGGGGCTGCCGCTTGCTTATAACAAGGATTTGCAGGAGGACAAGGAGGGCGCGCTCGATACCGCCCATACGCTCATGCAGTGCCTGTCCGTTATGGCCGGAATGATTTCGACTTGGACCGTCAACGAGGATGCCATGGCGCGCGAGTGCGGCGTGGGGCACCTTGCCGCCACCGATGTTGCCGATTACCTGGCCAAGCGTGGCCTGCCGTTCCGCGAGGCACATGCCGTGGTGGGCCATCTGGTCCTGATGTGCGAGAAGCGCGGCTGCAATCTTGAGGACCTGCCGTTTGAGGTGTTCCAGGAGGCAAGCCCGCTCTTTGAGCGCGACATTACCGAGGCGCTCGATATCCCGTCGATTGTCGCCGCGCGCACGACCGAGGGCGGCACCGCTCCTGCCGCCGTTGCCGTGCAGTTGCAGCGTGCCGAGGCACAGCTCGTGGCTGACGAGGGCGTGTTTGGATCGCTGACCAAGGTCGTCGAGATGGGTCACGGGGCAAAGTAGAGGTTTGGCTGAAGCCGTTTTGGCCATGTATTGATAAATCGTTTTCGCTTTACGGGCGCCTGCTGATGTGGGAGCCCGTATTTTGTTGCTATGGGGGAGGGGCTTGTCGAGAACTTCTGTAGGACCTTTGGGCAGGTTGTGAAGGGGATACGTTCGCGGGCGGCAACCGACCGCCTGCTCTGTTCGGCGCGGTTGATGGGCGGTCGGATGGTACTCTAATCGGGCTTCGAAACAGAAGTGACACATATGGAGCGCTTTAATAAATTGCAACGTTTCAATAAACAGCTTTTTGTTTAACTGCAGCTAAAACTCTGTTACGATGCAGTCCAGGCGGGTGCCGGAATGGGACTTGGGCACGCGCGAACCTACTTGAAAGGCTACTTTTATGGCTATCGAGAAGACCTTCATCATGATTAAGCCCGACGCCGTGCGCGACCGCAAGATCGGCGAGATTGTTGCTCGCATCGAGCGCAGCGGCCTTGTCATCGAGCGCATGGAGATGACCACGCTCGAGCGCGCTACCGTCGAGGAGCACTACGCCCATCTGGCCGACAAGCCCTTCTTTGGCGGTCTCTGCGACTTTATGACGAGCGGTCCGGTCGTCAAGATGGTCGTTTCCGGTCTCTCCGCTGTCTCCAAGATGCGCACCCTTATGGGCGCTACCAACCCGCTTGATGCTGCCCCCGGCACCATCCGCGGCGACTTCGCTGTCGATGTCAACGCCAACGTGATCCACGGCTCCGACTGCCTGGAGAACGCCGAGATCGAGATCAAGCGCTTCTTTGGCTAAACCAGCTTTGACTCCTTAAAGCTGTTAGCGTGTGGCTTGGGCGCCGCGGAACTCCATCCGCGGCGCTCTTTTATTCCAAAATCTATGAAGGGGCCCGCTCGGATATGAGTTTCGAGCGGGCCCCTGCTGTTAGCTTGTGGCACTGAGTAGTTTAGGCCTCGTCGACGACCTTGAGGCCGCGCGTGTGGTCGATCTCGTTGAGGAGGTTAACGCGACGCTCGTGACGACCGCCCTCAAACTCGGCGTCGAGCCACTCGTCGACAATCATCTTAGCGAGCTCGGAGCCCACGACGCGGGCGCCAAAGGCGAGCACGTTGGTGTTGTTGTGCATACGGGAGAGCTTGGCGCTGAAGGGCTCGGAGCACACGACGGCGCGCACGCCCTCTACCTTGTTAGCAGCCAGGCTAATCCCGACGCCGGTGCCACAGATGAGGATGCCCAGGTCGACGTCGCCGTTGGCAACGGCCTTACCCACCTTGTAGCCGGCGATGGGGTAGTCAAAGCTCTCGGAGGTGTCGGTGCCAAAGTTCACGACCTCGCAGCCGCGCTCCTTCAGGTGCTCGGAGATGATGTTCTTGAGCTCGACGGCGGCGTGGTCGTTACCGATACCGATCTTCATGGATAGTTCCTCTCTGGTCTGTGCGGCGCAAATGCTAAAGGTGTTTACCGCGTTCAACTGCATGATAGCGCGACTCTTGCGTAAACGCTCGGGCGTTTTTTGGTCAAACGCTTTAGCATGCAACAAGACCGGTTTCTCATGAATGAATGCCGTCAGTTTGCGCTTGAGCGCCGTCTGCCGGAACCATGGTTGCGGTTTTTGATGCATTGTTATCAAATAAAGGAGGTAACTTTTTTGAGAGCCCCGCCCGTTATGCAAGCAGGAGATACATATGCCTACCGATTCCATCCGTGATGCCGCGTTTTGCGATGTTTTGAACCGCGAGCTTGTCTGCGCGCTCGGCTGTACCGAGCCCATTGCCGTTGCCTATGCAGCGGCGCTGGCGAGCCAGACGCTCGGTTGCGAGCCCGATCATATGGATGTTGCCTGCTCGGGCAACATCATCAAGAACGTCAAGAGCGTGACCGTGCCCAACTCGGGCGGAATGCATGGTATTGAAGCCGCGGCCGTGCTGGGTGCCGTGGGCGGCGACGCTGAGAGCGCACTCGAGGTGCTCGAGAGCGTTAACGATGAAGACCGCGCTCGCGTGGCCGAGCTCCTCGCCGACGCCGGCTACTGCGATGTGTCGCTTGTCGAGGGTGTGCCCAACCTCTACATCAAGGTGACTGCGACGGCCGGGGGCCATACCGCGGTCGTCGAGATTACCGATCATCACACCAATGTCACGTGCCATACGCTCGACGGTATTCCGGTATGCGGTAAGTCGGCGGGGGAGTGCGCCGCCTGCGCCGAGCGCGTGGTGGCCGAGCGTGCGGCAGATAACGCCGACACGCCCATGTCGATCGAGACCATCATCGACTTTATCGAGGACGGTGACATTGAGGACGCCCGCGCTGCCGTTGAGCGTCAGATTGAGCTGAATGGCGCGATCAGTGCCGAGGGTCTCGCGCACGCTTGGGGCGCCGAGGTGGGCCGTACGCTGCTGGGCGCTCGTGCCGATGACGTCGCCTGCCGCGCCCGTGCCCGTGCGGCCGCCGGGTCCGACGCCCGCATGAACGGTTGCGCGCTGCCGGTCGCCATTGTGTGCGGCTCGGGCAATCAGGGCATTACCTGCGCATTGCCCGTCATGGAGTATGCTGAGTTCCTGCGCTGCGACCACGAGCGCCTGGTGCGCGCCGTGATGCTGTCCGATCTTATCGCCGTGCATATCAAGAGCTATATTGGTGCGCTTTCGGCGTTTTGCGGTGCTATTTGCGCTGCGTGCGGCGCCGGCGCTGCGATTACCTGGCTGTGCGGTGGCACGCGCGAACAGATTGGCGCGACCGTCTCGAACACGCTCGGTAACGTGGGCGGCATCGTGTGCGACGGCGCCAAGGCGAGCTGTGCCGCCAAGATCTCGGCTGCCGTCGATGCGGCGATTCTGGGCCATGATATGGCCATGCAGGGTCGCGGCTTCCGCGCCGGCGAGGGCCTGATCCAAGATACCGTTGAGCAAACAATCGCCAGTATGGGCTACGTAGGCCGCGTGGGCATGAAGGACACCGACATCGAGATCCTCAACATCATGATCGGCAAAACCCAGGTGTGCTAGTTACGCGGTTTTACCAAACCGCGTAACCAGTCGACGCTGCAAACGCCCCTAAGCGGCAATCTACCTTTCAATCGTCGGGCATGGCCAGAAGGCCTATGCCCTCCTCTTTCAAGGCACATTGCTCGCTTAGGGGCGTTTTCGCTGGCTTATGCTCAACCTGCGGCGTTATTTTGTTTGGAGCGAGGGAGGGGTCCTACGACAGTTCGTCGGCTATTTGGTGTTCGTAGAAGGCTTCTACAACGGCGTTAAAGTCGCGGGCGAAGTCTTCCATGGTTCCGCGCCAGGTGGCTTGGCTGGGCTTGCCTTGGCCTACAAAGGCGGTTTGGATGCCGCAGACAGGGTTGGGGAAGTCGCGTTTGGGATCGTTGCCCACCATAAGGACCTCGTGCGGCTCGAGCCCCATCACCTGAAGCTGCTCTAGATAGTAGGTGGCATCGGGCTTGCAGCGGGTGGTGTTTCCCATGTGCGTGACGAGCTCAAAGGGAGCGTCGGCCAGGTCGCCCCAACCCATGCGGCACTCGATGGCCCCCTGGGGAAAGCTGGGGTTGGTAAAGAGCGCACAACGCAGCCCTGCGTCCTGTACGGCCTGGAGCGCGGCGTGTGCGCCCGGCATGGCGTGGGCGTTAATGACATCGTCGTTCTTGTACGGAAGAACTTCGCGGTCATAGTAGGTAAACGCCTCGTAGATGAGGGGATCGGAGAGGCGGATCCCGCATCGGCGCTCGACCTCTTCTTGGTAAAACTCAAGATTGGTGCGGTTGTCCGTGCCGCTGCGGCGATTGGCGTTGAGGTCGACCAAGATGGTGCCGAGGCGTGCCATCGTGCCACCGCGGCTGCGGCGCCCGATATCCGCGAGCATCGAAGAGACATCCTTAAAATAGCGAAGGATGAACGCGTTGAGGTTGATGCTAAGAAGCGTTTCGTCCATATCGAAAACGACTGCTTTGAGCACGCGGGCACCTTTCTCGTAAATTTGATCTAGAGTCGTTGGCTCCGGATACTTTACCCCAAAGCCAATTGCCTGGCTGGTTATCGTCAAGTTGCGGAGACGTGTGTTCATAAGATTACGAAAAAGTCTCCACACGAGTAAAAAATCGCAGTTCACGCTTGAAATCGAACTCATTTCCCCGTAACCTATACGAACGTGATTGCATAAGCGTCACATTAGTATCTGTCGGCTCCCGAGTGTTCCTA
The DNA here is from genome assembly GCA_900554255.1 of uncultured Collinsella sp. GTDB lineage: Bacteria > Actinomycetota > Coriobacteriia > Coriobacteriales > Coriobacteriaceae > Collinsella. The sequence continues at coordinate 7,359 of USGN01000047.1, forward strand.
AACGTTGTGTGCTTGTCGCACCCTTCTGTAGGTCCTAGCAATCGGGGCCCCGTAGTTCGAAAGGGGTCCACCTTTGAGTGAGATTCAGAACTCGTCCATTTTCTCTCTTGACGATGTCAATGAGGAGGAGATGAACAACCTCATCGACGGTACGATTACCGACTTTGATGAGGGCGATCTCGTTAACGGCACTGTCGTTAAGATCGAGCATGACGAGGTGCTCGTTGACATCGGATTCAAGTCCGAGGGCGTTATCCCGGTCCGCGAGCTGTCCATCCGCAAGGACGCTAACCCTGCAGACATCGTTGCACTCGGTGATCCCATCGAGGCTCTGGTTCTCCAGAAGGAGGACAAGGACGGTCGTCTGGTTCTGTCCAAGAAGCGTGCCGAGTACGAGCGTGCTTGGAACCGCATCGAGGAGAAGTTCAACTCTGGCGAGAACGTCGAAGGCGAGGTTATCGAGGTTGTCAAGGGCGGCCTGATCCTCGACATCGGCCTGCGTGGCTTCCTGCCTGCTTCTCTCGTCGACCTCCGTCGTGTCAAGGACCTCACCTCCTACATGGGCACCCGCATCGAGGCTCGCGTCATCGAGATGGACCGCAACCGCAACAACGTCGTCCTCTCCCGTCGCGTCGTGCTCGAGGAGTCCCGTAAGGCCGAGCGCTCCGAGATTCTGTCCAAGCTCAAGTCTGGCATGCGTCTCCAGGGCACCGTTTCCTCCATCGTCGACTTCGGCGCCTTCGTCGACCTCGGCGGTATCGACGGCCTCATCCACATCTCCGAGCTCTCCTGGAACCACGTCAACCATCCTTCCGAGGTTGTCAAGGTCGGCCAGGAGGTCGAGGTCGAGGTTCTCGACGTCGATCTCAACCGCGAGCGCATCTCCCTGGGTCTCAAGCAGACCACCGAGGATCCGTGGCGCGCACTGGTCAAGAAGTACCCCGTCGGCGCTATCGTCGAGGGCACTGTGACCAAGCTTGTCCCGTTCGGCGCTTTCGTCGACCTGGGCGAGGGCATCGAGGGCCTGGTGCACATCTCCGAGATGGCCAACAAGCACGTCGATCAGCCTTCTCAGGTCACCCACGTGGGCGACAAGGTTCAGGTCAAGGTCATGGAGATCGACCTCGACCGTCGTCGTATCTCCCTGTCCATGAAGTCCGCTGCTGAGACTCTGGGCGTCGAGATCGAGGTTACCCCGCTGCCTTCCGAGAAGAAGGACGAGGAGACCGACGCCGAGTAAATCGGTTTGACGATCACTTGTTTTAAGGGATCCGTCCGCAATGGACGGGTCCCTTTTAATATGAGCAGGACATTGTCAAGAGGCAAAATCGGGCCTGGCCCCAACG